>JAGLSJ010000042.1 GCA_023270095.1 Minisyncoccota bacterium | reverse complement strand
CAGAAGGAACAAATAATTTGATTCGACTCGGTGCCAAACTAGTGACGAAAGTCGAAGATATTATTGAAGAATTGAATTTAAGTTCCTTGCAAAACTTCCAACAAGCCAAAAAAATAATCCCTGACAATGAAGAAGAAGCACTCATCCTTGAAAATCTATCCCCCGACCAACCCGCTCACATTGACCAACTCGCCAAAACCACTAAAATAAATGTAACATCTCTTTCTGGAATTTTGACACTTATGGAAATCAAAGGTAAAATCAAAAACATTGGTGGGATGAGATATGTTGTAGCGAGTTGAGATCAGTTGTCATCCCTTTATAGAAGGAAATCCAGCTTTGTTATTCCAGAGAAATCGAAAATAACAAATAATATTTTGTAAATTAATTATAAATATTTTACATACAGAAAAAAATGAAAAGGTTTTAAAAACAATTAAAGAATTACAAAAATGAAAAAACTCATTATCGTGGAATCTCCCACAAAAGCAAAAACAATTACAAAATTTCTTGGAAAAGAATATATTGTCAAATCTTCATTTGGTCATCTTCGTGATTTGCCGAAAAGCAAATTAGGCGTTGATCCCGAAAATAATTTTGAGCCAGAATATGTCATTGGTGACAGAAGCAAAAAAAAGGTCAGTGAATTAAAAAAATATGCTAAAGAATGTGACGAAATCATTCTCGCATCTGATGAGGATCGCGAAGGAGAAGCAATTGCATGGCACCTTGCGCAAATTTTGAACCTTGAAGGATTTGGAAACGGGAAAAAAGAAATGAAATACAGGAGAATCGTTTTTCATGAAATCACAAAATCTGCCATCGAAGAAGCCTTGAAAAATCCGCGTGAAATTGACATTAACCTTGTCGACGCTCAACAAGCTCGTAGAATTCTCGATCGTCTTGTGGGATATAAACTTTCCCCACTTCTTTGGAAAAAAATTCGTTATGGACTTTCTGCTGGAAGAGTTCAGTCTGTAGCAGTTCGTTTGATCTGTGAGAAGGAAGAAGAAATTAATAAGTTTAATCCTGAAGAATATTGGTCAATCGAGGCAATGTTGCAAAAAAATTCCACTCAGGAGAATGGAGCCAACAATGATACAGAGATCAAGTCCCGACTTGTCAAAATTGCAGGAAAATCAGTACCAAAGATCGGTATTAAAACTCAAAAAGATGCTGAAAAAATCAAAGATGACCTTGAAAAGGCCAGTTATGAAATTGAAAAAATAACAAAAAAAGAAACGAAAAAAAATCCCCTTCCGCCATTTACAACCAGCACACTGCAACAAGCTTCGAGTAATAGATTTGGATATAGTGCCAAACAAACTATGATGATTGCCCAACAGCTTTATGAAGGGATTGCTCTTGGAGATAAAGGTCATAGTGGTTTGATTACATATATGAGAACTGATTCTTTGAATTTAAGTAAAAGTTCACTTGAATCAGCCGATAAATTTATCACAAAAAAATTTGGCAAAGAATATTCAGAAAGAAGATTTTTCAAAACCAAGAGTAAAGGTGCTCAAGAAGCTCACGAAGCAATTCGTCCTGCCAATCCAGAGCTTGAACCAGAAAGTATTAAAGAATTTTTAGATAGCAAGCAATTCAAATTATATGAATTAATTTGGCAAAGAATGATTGCATCTCAAATGGCAAGCGCTATCACAGATTCGACAACAATTGATATTTTAGCAGATGACAAATATACACTACGAGCGAATGGTTCAACAATCAAGTTTGAAGGATTTTTAAAAGTATATCCAAGCAAATCTGAAGAAATCATTCTGCCAGAACTTTCTGAAAAAGAAAAATTAAATCTTTTGAAAATCATCAGCGAACAACATTTCACTCAACCTCCTGCCAGATATAATGAAGCAAGTCTGATTAAAATTCTCGAAGAACTAGGAATTGGAAGGCCATCAACTTATGCTCCAACAATCAGCACAATTCAATCACGTGGCTATGTCGAAAAAATTGAAAAGAGACTTCATCCTCAAGAGATTGGGACTTTGGTTAACAAGCTTCTCGTACAACATTTTCCCGAAATTGTTGATTTAAAATTTACTGCAAAAATGGAAGAAGACCTTGATCAAGTTGCTGAAAACAAAAAAGATTGGATTAAAATATTAGATGATTTTTATAAACCGTTTAACAAAAATTTAATGGAAAAAGATAAAGAAATTGATAAAAAAGAACTTACCGAAGAAAAAACTGATGAAAAATGTGAAAAATGTGGTTCTCCTATGATTATAAAGCTTGGCAGATTTGGAAAATTTATGGCCTGTACAAACTATCCTGATTGCAAAACAACAAAACAAATTGGAGAAGAAAAAGATCTTGCCGAAGAATTCTCAGATGAAAAATGTGAAAAATGTGGCAAACCAATGACTGTTAAAAGAGGTAGATTTGGAACATTTCTCGGATGCTCTGGCTATCCTGAATGTAAAACAATTAAATCAATTGCAAAATCAACTGGAACAAAATGCCCACAATGTAACAAAAATGACATCGTCGAGAAAAAATCAAAGGCCGGAAGAACATTCTTTGCTTGCAGTGGCTATCCAGATTGCAAATTTGCACTCTGGAGCAAACCCACAGGAGAAAAATGTCCGAAATGCCAAAGCTTGATGGTTTTTGCCAAAAACGACACCACAGCTTGTTCAAATAAAGAATGTAAATAATAATTTATAAAATACTATAAATTACAAAATGTCATTCTGAGTGGAACGAAGAATCCCGAAACTACGCACGAAGAACTTAATCACGGGATTGCCATGGATTTTCAAGTCTCGCAATGACAAAAATTTTTCAAAACTCAAATTCTATATAATTAAAATAATAAACAATCATGAAAAAAACAATCATTGGAATTTCTGGTGATGTTGGAAGTTTTTCTTCTCAGGCTGCAGAAGAATATGCAAGAAAAAATGATATCACTAACTACGAAATAGCTTATCTTATAACAGTTGAAAGTGTCCTTAGGCAGCTCGACAAAAACAAAATTGATTTAGGTATATTTCCAATTGAAAACTCAAATGGTGGTATTGTAATTGAAAGCATAAATGCTATGAGTCAACATATATTTAAAATTAAAAAAATATTTGAAATTCCAGTAATACATTGTCTATTAACAAAACCTGGAATCAATAAAGAAGATATAAAAACTATCGCCTCTCATGATCAAGCTCTGAAACAGTGTAAAATGTATCTGAAAAGAAAGTGGTCAGAGACAAATCTCAAAGAAACTG
The DNA here is from genome assembly GCA_023270095.1 of Minisyncoccota bacterium. Classification (GTDB taxonomy): domain Bacteria; phylum Patescibacteriota; class Minisyncoccia; order JAHIHE01; family JAGLIN01; genus JAGLLA01. The sequence continues at coordinate 1,322 of JAGLSJ010000042.1, read as the reverse complement.
AAGATACCGCAAAATCAGCAAAACAACTTTCCAAAGGCGAACTTGAAGAAAATACAGCCGTCCTCGCTCCCGAAAGCTGTGCCACTCTCTATGGACTCATTGTTATGGAAAAAGGCATTCAAGATCTTAAATTTAATTTCACAAATTTTTTAGCGGTGGAGAAATAAAAATTAATTTATATTTACTTTAAATAAATAAGAGAGTGAATTTTTCACTCTCTTATTTTTTATTTGATTCATATGATAACAAAATAAAAAAGGTGTTCTAGCTTTTTTGCTATATGAACACCTCGTGTCAATTTATTGACCTAGTTTTTGCTAATAATCTTTCTTCAAGATTTTCAACAATTTTGTTGTGTCTATTAAAAATTTTTATATCACCAAAGTTTTTTGCTCTTTCTGCTTTCTTGCTATGCCTTCCGATAAGAGCTAATAAACTCATTTCTCCACAACTATCTACTGGCTTGAATTTTCTTTTATTTCTCCAATGAATACACATAAATTCACCTCTTTTAGTTCAATTTTAACTCCGCTGTATTTCCTTCGACATTAACAAGCTCCATTTTTTGTATTAATTTAATAATTTTAATAATTCTTTTAATTTTATTACTCCTAATTATTATCTTTCCATTTTTAATGTAATATCCAAAATCAGACAGAACTCCTAACTTAGGAGCAAGCAATCCAAGTATTTCGACCAACTTTCTTTCATTCTTTGTTAATTTATTTTCAACCATCTCAAACTCTCCATTAATTTAGTTAATAATTTTATTTTTTGCCCTAGGTGAGAATTCAACTCAACATTACTTGGTTTCACACAGGTAATCAACTCAATTTTAATATGTTGCTAGGGCACCTTGATTTTTTTAGTAAATTCTTTTTCGAACTCACCTTTCAAGATTCCAGATAGTAAAATCCCAAAAGGTAAATTCGATTTTCAAGAATTTTCTCTTTTTTGTTTTTATATTTTTTTCTGTCATTCCGAGCGACGATAGAAGTCGAGGAATCCCTCTAAACCACCTCAGATTATATCGAATGATCAAACGAAATTAAGAACGATTCCCCCACTCGCCTAAGCTCGATCGGAATGACAATTTTATTTAATTTTCAAAGATCAAAATTTCAAACAACAAAAAAACCATCTTTGCGATGGATTGTCTTTCGAAATAATTACACTAAAACAAACCTATCGCAGTTGACGGCTAAAAAAGAAAAACCAGTTGTTGTTAATATAATTCATAATTTCCACATTTACTAAACTAAAAATAGTATAACAAAATAGAATATGTTGTCAATACCGTTTTTAAAAAACAAAATAATCCC
>JAGLSJ010000041.1 GCA_023270095.1 Minisyncoccota bacterium | reverse complement strand
ATATTCCACTTGATGTTCATCCTCTAATTGGAAATAATATCAGTTTGGCAGAATTATTCGGAGCGAAAAACTGTAAACCGTTTGACGTTGGGTTTATCGGTGAGCTGGATGAGGAGATTAAATTTGATAAATTTGTTAGTTTGGTTGATAAAAAATTAAATGTGAAAAGCTTTGCTTTATCATATGGAAAAAATATGATTAAAAAAGTAGCAGTAATTTCAGGAGGTGCATCGCCATATTACAATAAAGCAATGAAAATAGGAGCAGACGTTCTTGTGACAGGAGACATGAGAGAAAATATTGTTAGAGAGGCAGAAGAGATTGGAATTAATATAATTAATGCTGGACATTATAATACCGAAAAACTTGGAATTATTAATTTAGGAAAACTGGTTGAAAAAAAGTTTGGAGTTGAAGTTGAGTTTGTTGATGTGCCAAATAAGATTTAGTATCTTAAATGTTATTCTTGAGCGATAGCGATAGAATTCCGTAACTATATGCACAGAATTGAAATATATAATTTAATATCACTATTATAAATCAAATCAAATAATTTAAATAAAATGAAAAATCAAATTGACGATATTGAAAATAAAGCCCTAGAAGAAATTGGCAAAGCAAAAACTTTTGAAGAAGTTGAAATTTTGAGAGTGAAATATTCTGGCAGAAAAAGTGAGCTGACTAATGTTCTGCGTGGACTGAAAGATTTATCACCTCAAGAAAGAAAAGAAATGGGTGAATTGAGTAATAGAGTAAAACAAACTATTGAGCATAAATTAGAAAAAAAAGAATTGGAAATCAAGAACGAAGAACTGAAAAATATTGATGAAAAAGAAAAGATTGACGTCACTTATCCTGGAGAAAAGCTTGAAAAAGGTCATCTTCATCCTTTAACGAAAGTTCGCTATAACATTGAAGAGATTTTCAAATCAATGGGATTTTTAGTTGTAGAAGACCGAGAAGTGGAAGATGAATTTCATAATTTTGATGCTTTGAATATTCCCAAAAATCATCCAGCTCGAGATATGCAAGATACTTTTTGGTTGAAAAATGGTTCTGTTCCTCGTACACACACATCTTCTGTGCAGGTAAGATTTATGGAAGATAACAAGCCACCATTTAGAATTATTGTTCCAGGTAGAGTTTATCGTAATGAAAATTCTGATGCCACGCATGATTATAATTTTCATCAAGTTGAAGGCTTGATGGTTGCAAAGAGCGGAGAGATAACAGTGGCAAATTCAAAATCAATTATTTCCGAATTCATGAAAGGTCTGTTTGGAGAAGGAACGAAAGTTCGTCTCAGACCAAGCTATTTTCCATTTGTAGAGCCTGGATTTGAATTTGATGCAAGTTGTCCATATTGCAAAGGTGAAGGATGTCGAATTTGCAAAGGATGTGGTTGGATTGAACTTGGTGGTGCAGGAATGGTGAATCAAAATGTTTTCACATCTGTTGGACTTGCTGAAGATGAATTTGAAGGATTTGCGTTTGGGTTTGGAATTGAAAGGTTGGCAATGATTAAATATGGAATTGATGATATCCGATTGTTTCATGCTGGTGATTTGAGATTTTTGGAACAGTTTTAAAAAATAATAAATAAAAATGAAAATATCATATAAGTGGCTCGAGGAATATGTTGACATTAATGTGACGCCAGAGAAATTGGCGGAGCTTTTGACGATGCACTGTTTTGAAGTGGAAAATATAATTTATCAAGGAAAAGGACTTGAAGATGTTGTAGTGGGGGAGGTTTTGGAAAAAGAAAAACATCCCGATGCAGACAAGTTAAGCGTGGTGAAAGTCAAAATTAGTGATAACGAAATTTCTGAAATTGTTTGTGGTGCTCCGAACATTGCAATTGGTCAAAAAGTTTTAGTTGCCAAATTGGGAGCTGAAATTCCTTGTGGGTTGAAAATTGAGAAAAGAAAAGTCAGAGGAGTTGAGTCTTCTGGAATGGTTTGCGCAGAAGATGAACTTGGCTTAGGAGAAAATCATGAAGGGATAATGGTTTTAGACGAAAAATCAAAAGTTGGAACACTTGCTCAAGATATTCTCGGACTTGATGATGTAATTTTTGAAATTGATATTTTGCCAAATAGAGCTCATGATTGTTTGAGTCATTTGGGCGTGGCAAGAGAAGTAGCGGTTTTATTAGAATCAAAAATCAAAAATCAAAAATCAAATATGGATTTAAGGATTTCAAATTCCAGTAAAGAATTGGAAGTAAAAATTAAGAACGAAGAATTATGTCGGAGATATTCAGCTGTAATTATAAATAGTGTTAAAATCAAAGAATCTCCAAGTTGGCTCAAAAACAGATTGGAAAGTTGCGATATAAGATCAATTAATAATATTGTTGATATTACAAACTTTGTAATGCTTTCAATCGGTCAGCCGATGCATGCTTTTGATGCAGATAAATTAAATGGAAAAATTATTGTGAGAAATGCAAAAAAAGGTGAGAAGATTGTGGCTCTTGATGAAAATAAATATGAACTGACAGAAAATGATTTGGTGATTGCAGACGAAAAAAATCCAATTGCAATTGCGGGCGTGATGGGTGGACTTGAAACTGCGGTAGACGAAAACACAAAAAACATTATTTTTGAAGCGGCTAATTTTCAAGGAACAAATATTCGAAAAACTTCTTCAAGGTTGAAACTGTCTTCGGAGTCTTCATATCGCTTTGAAAGAGAGATTGATCCAGAAATAATAACTAGTGCAATTGAAATGGCAGTAAACTTAACAAAAGAGTTGTCTAGCGGAGACATCAAAGATAGTGTGACTGATATTTATCCTAGTCCAGAGAAAAGAAGAAATATTAAATTTAATTTTTCTAGGATTGAAAATTTGTTAGGTATTGAAATTGAAAAAGAAAAAGTTTTTAGCATTTTGATTTCGCTTGGTTTTGAAGTTTCGCAAAATGATGATGAAATTGAAGTTTTGGTCCCGACATTCAGAAGGGATGTTGAAAAGGCAAACGATATTATTGAAGAGATTGGAAGAATCAATGGATATGAAATGATTGAGGAGGTTTTTGCAAATGTGCCGATGAAATCTGTAATTCAAGATAAAACCTTGTTAATGGAAAAAGACATCAGAAAAACATTAGAAGGCCTTGGATTTTTTGAAGTTTATAATTATTCATTTTTGGGCGAAAAAGAAATTAGTGGAGTTCAGTTGAAAATCGAAGATCATCTTGAACTTCAGAATCCTTTGAGCGAGGAATTCATGTTTATGAGAACTAGTCTGCTTCCTGATCTTTTGAATAATACAAGGGATAATCTCAAACATCGAGATAGTTTTAAATTGTTTGAATTAGGAAGGATATATCTTAAGAATAGCAAAGATAATGTTGATGAAAGAAAAATTCTTTCTGGCATAATGGTGAGCAAAAATCAAAAAGAAACATTATTTTATGATGCAAAAGAACAACTCGAATTGATTTTAGAAAAAATTGGAGTTGAGAGATTGTCATATAGAAAAATTGAAAATCCAGAAAGTTTTTGGCACAAAGGAAGATCTGCTGAAATTTTGAGCAAGAAAAAAGTTATCGGTAAAATTGGTGAAATTCATCCAATTGTTTTGAACAATTTTGACTTAACTTCAAAAGTTATTTATTTTGAGATCTATATTGAAGAACTGGTTAGTTTTTATGGTGAAATTAAAAAATACCAAAAAATAAATAAATTTCCCGAAGTTGAACTTGATCTTTCAGTTGTTTTTAATGAAAGTGTTCAATGGGGCGAAATTAAAAAAGCAATTAATAGCACTAGTAATAATTTAATCCAGGGAATTGAACCGTTTGATATTTATCGAGGCGAAAATTTAGGCGAAAACAAAAAAAGTATTGCTTTCCGCATTTCGTATCAGGCAGAAGACCGAACACTGACTGATGAGGAAGTGAAAACTATTCAGGATGAAATTATTATTAAACTTGAGAAATTAGGCGGAGAAGTGAGGAAATAGCATAAAAGCCATAAATATTGAGGTTTAACCTCCTTAATTTATTGAAAAATAGCATAAATAAGCGAAAATAAATACAAATTATCAAGAACAGTTCTTTATTTGAAGGGCTGTTTTTATTTAAATTAAGATATTTTTTGATAAGCTTAAGATAACTGGTTAAAGGCGGATTTTTACTTGAAACATATGTTTTTTTAGTGTATACTAAATAAGTAATAATAAGTAGTAAAATATAATAATATGGCAAAAGAAAACGGTAATAATAAGAATAAAAATGCTGAATATGGCGCTGGTCAGATTCAGGTTTTGGAGGGGTTAGCGCCTGTTCGAAAGAGACCAGGAATGTATATTGGAGGAACAGGGCTTGAAGGACTTCATCATTTGATTTGGGAGATTGTTGATAATTCAATTGATGAGGCAATGGCGGGATATTGTGATAAGATTGAAATTGAATTTATGCCTGATAATATGGTTCAAGTTTCAGACAATGGTCGTGGAATTCCTGTTGAAAAGCATAAGCAGACAAAAAAATCAACGCTTGAGACAGTTTTAACTGTTCTTCATGCTGGGGGAAAATTTGAAGGTGAAGGTTATAAAGTTTCTGGTGGACTTCACGGAGTTGGAGTGAGTGTTGTGAATGCTCTTTCTGTTTATTTGCGAGCGGAAGTTAAAAGAGACGGAAAACTGTGGGCACAGGAATATAAACAAGGGAATGCAAAATCAAACATTAAGGCTATTGGAACTTCAAAAGAAACTGGAACAAAAATTATCTTTCAGCCAGACAGTGAAATTTTCCCTGAAATTAAATTTGATTGGAACAAGGTTATTTCTCGAATGAGACAACAAGCATATCTGACAAAGGGAGTAAAAATAAAAATTACAGATTCGAGGGATAGTGAGAAGAAAAGGTCATATGCATTCTTTTTTGACGGAGGAGTGGTTTC
>JAGLSJ010000040.1 GCA_023270095.1 Minisyncoccota bacterium | reverse complement strand
TGACCATTAAGAGATTTCCCACCATTTATAATAAATTTTTGCATTAAATTTGAAGTTATAGCTTAATTATGATTTAATGTTATAATATATTCAGGTAATTGGCAAGGACAAAATATTGGTGTATATTAATCAATAATGTCATAATTTCAATACTTTATTTTTTTAACTCATTATTTTATATTTTATGAAAATATTGCTTACAGGAGGAGGAACAGGTGGTCATATTATCCCTCTTCTAATAGTAGTTTCAGAAATAAGAAAGATGGAAGCAGAAAAGAATCTGAAAAAATCAGAATATATGTTCATTGGCCCAAAAAGCGATTTCAATAATAGTATTTCAGATGTTGGAATAAAAATCAAAATAATTCAAGCTGGAAAACTTCGCCGGTATTTTTCATTTGAAAATTTTACAGATATTTTCAAAATTATTATTGGCACAATTCAGTCTTTATACTTTATTCATAAATTTAAACCAACTGTAGTTTTCAGTAAAGGAGGATTTGCTAGCGTTCCACCAGTTGTTGCGGCATGGCTTTTGAAAATTCCAATCGTAACTCATGAATCAGATACGGTACCTGGTCTAGCAAACAGAATAATTGCAAAATTTTCCAAAAAAATATTAGTATCTTTTTATTTTTCAAAAAAGTATTTTTCAGAAAAAAAAGTAATTCTTACTGGTAATCCAATTAGAGAAGAAATTTTACAAGGAGATAAAACTGGAGCGAGAAAATTTTTTGATTTAAATGAAAATATTCCCACAATTTTAGTTTTTGGCGGATCTCAAGGAGCTAAAAAAATAAACAGTGTAATTGTAAAATCACTACCAAAGATATTGGAAAAATTTCAAATAATTCATTTATGCGGAAAAAGAAATTATGAGGAGTTAAAAATTGAGATAGAGAAAATGAAATTAAAAAATGATTCTCGCTATAGAATTTATCCATTTTTGTCGAATGAAATCAAAGATGCTTTTTCTTTATGCGATGTCATAATTTCTAGAGCAGGAGCAAATAGTCTTTTCGAAATTATTGCTCTAGAGAAACCAAGTATTATTATTCCATTGCCAAGTTCTGCTAATAATCATCAAGCCGAAAATGCAAAATTTTTTCAAGACAGAAAAATGACAATTAATATCAAAGAAGAAGGCTTTAAAGAAGAAATTTTCACAAAAAAGTTATTTGAGTTATTTGAAGAAAATAATCTTAGAGAAAATATGATAGAGAAAATGCATGAATATAATAATTTCATAGGACAAAAACCTGTCTATAATATCATTGAAGAAATTTTCGATTTTGACGATTTAAATTCTGATAAGGAAGAATAATCATAATTTAAAAAATTAATAATTCATATTATTATGAAAGAAAAAAATGTTGTTTGTTTTGGAGGTGGTAGTGCGATGCCAAAAGCAATTTTAAGTTCACTAGTTAATTATCCTGTCAAAATTACTTCCATAACCTCAATGGTTGATAATGGAGGATCAACTGGTCAGCTTCGCGAAGACTTTGGAGTTTTACCTCCAGGAGACATTCGTCGACATATTTTAGCTTTGTCTAATGCTCCACAATGGAAGAAAGAATTGTGGAATTTCCGATTTGGCAGGGAAGTTTTTGATGGCGGGCATAAAGGTCATAATTTTGCGAATGTTTTTATGACAGGGCTTGAAAAAAATCTTGGTGATTACGGAAAAGTGCTAGAATTTGTGCATGAATTTATGGAAGTAAAAGGAAATGCATTACCAGCTACTGTTGAGCAGACTCAAATTTGTGCAGAATTGGAAAACGGAGAAATTGTAAAAGGTGAAGATGAAATTGATGTTCCAAAAACTCATAATCCAAATTTAAAAATTAAAAAAGTTTATCTGAATCCAAAAGTAGAAAGCTACAAACCTTCTTTAGACGCGATTACTAATGCCGATTTAATCATTATTGGTCCCGGAGATCTATATTCTTCAATTATACCTTGTTTTTTATCAAAGGAGATTTCACAAGCTTTTCAAAAATCAAAAGCAAAGAAAATTTATGTTTGCAATACAATGACAAAACTTGGCGAAACAAATAATTTTTCCATTTCAGATTTTTCTAATGAGGTTGAAAAATATATTGGAACAACTTTGGACTTTGTGATTTATAATACTAAAACTCCTTCTACAAAAATAATTAAAGAATATAAAAAACAGCAACCGACTGTTTTGGAAATTGTAAAATCTGACATTGAAATGAATGAAAAAAAGTTTATTGGCAAAGATGTCTTGGAAGATAGTGGCGCAATAGTTTATGATTCAAAAAAAATAGTTGAGCTGATTATGTCTTTGATGTAGTATTTATCAAATGATTTTATTTTTCAATAAATATCAATTTGACCTGAATTGTTTTAAATGCTAATCTTATATCAAGATAATTGGCTTATCTCTAATTTTATGTTGGATTCTCAGACTGATGAAATAAAGTCAAAATTAAGTGTTGAGGAAGTTCTCTCGGGCTATATGCAAATGCAACGAGCAGGAAGAAACTTCAAGGCCAAATGTCCTTTTCATAATGAAAAAACACCATCGTTTATGATTAGCCCCGAAAGGCAAGCTTGGCATTGTTTTGGTTGTAATGAAGGAGGAGATATTTTTACTTTTATTATGAAAATTGAAGGAATTGAGTTTTATGATGCATTGAAGTTACTTGCCGAGAGAGCTGGAGTGCAAATTAAAAGTCACAATCCTATCAATGATAGCAAAAAGAAAAATGTGTTTGAGATTATTGAAATTTCCAGAAAATTTTTTCAAGAATGTTTAAATATTAAGAACGGAAAATTAGCTTTGGAATATTTGCAAGACAGGGGACTGACAAAAGATATAATTGAAAAATTTCAACTCGGCTATGCTCCAGATTCTTGGGATTTGCTTAGTAATTTTTTAAAAAACAAAGGTTATAGCGAAATTGACATTGCGGCAACTGGAATGACAGTCAAAAAAGATCGTGGAGGATATTATGACAGATTTCGAAACAGAATAATGTTTCCAATAAATAATATAGGAGGACAAACGATTGGTTTTAGCTCGCGCGTAATGCCTGGCGCGGATGAATCTCAGGCAAAATACATCAACACTCCAGAAACTTTGATTTATAACAAAAGTAGAGTCTTATATGGACTCGATAAGGCAAAGACTCAAATCAGACAAAAAGATTTATGCATTATGGTTGAGGGAAATATGGATGTGATTGCCTCATTTCAAGCAAAAGTGGAAAATGTGGTGGCGACATCTGGAACAGCATTAACTCAAGAACAGATAAAAATAATAAAAAGATATACAAAAAACATTGCATTTTCTTTTGATATGGACTCTGCTGGAATAAAGGCTGCTAGCAGAGGCATTGAGATGGCTTTAGCGGAAGATATGAGCGTCAACGTAATTACAATTCCCGAAGGTAAAGATCCAGCCGATTGTGTCAAAAAAAATCCAGAATTATGGGAAAAAACTGTGCAAAATCCAAAACTGATCATGGAGTTTTATTTCGATAGTATATTTTCAAAATATGATAGCAACAATATTGATGGTAAGAAAAAGATTGCCGAAGAATTATTGAAAATCATTGTAAATATTTCAAATGATATAGACAGAGGCTATTATCGCAATATGCTGTCAGACAAATTAGATCTTGATGAGAAAGTTATTTTTGAATATGAAAACAAAATTAAAAGAGAGAAGTCTGGATTTACCAATAAAGTTGATATAAACAACTCAGAAAGAACAAAAGCAACTTCACGAGAAAATCAGCTTCAACAAAGAATACTGGGTTTTATAATCTTATATCCTCAATTTTTTCAAGACTTGTTTTTAGATTTAGAAAAATATTTATCAAATGAAAAAATAAATAATATATATAATTTAATTAAAAATTTATACTCAAAAGAAGGAAAACTGAATGATAGCATTCTTCTTGAACTCAAAGACAAAATTTCAACTCAGACAAATATCGAAAATCAAGATGAATCATTGTCTCATGTTTGGGATGTCGCTGCTCTTTCAGTTGAAGAAAAAATAGATGAAATCGGTGATATACATAAAGAAGCAAAGACTTGCGTTATAAATTTGAAAAAAATACTTTTAAAAAAAGAAGTGAAAGAGCTTGAGATAAAAATGAAAAGTGAAGCCACTCAAGAAAATATCGAAAAATTTGATAAACTTTACAAAAAATTAAACAGCTTAGACATTGAATAACAAATAATAAAAACTTTATAAAATATTTAAACAATCATAAACATGAAAACAAAAAAAACAACTAAAAAAATCGTTAAGAAAAAAAAGGCTGTCGTAAAAAAGAAAGTTATAAAAAAAACTAGTCCCGTGAAGAAAAAACCTGCTTCAGTAATAAAGAAAAAAAAGGTCGTGAAGAAAAAGGCTATTACAGCGACAAAAGGCAAGAAAGTTGCGAAAAATAAAATCGGTGTAGTAGCGAAAAGTAAAAAAGTTGTGAAGAAAAAATTACCAGCAAGGAAAAAAACGATAAAAAAATCTAAGACAAAAATAGTTTCAAAACCTTCTACAAAAAAAGAGGTTGACCTAGACAGTCAAATTATTGACTTAATCAAAAGAGGAAAGTCAAGAGGATTTGTCACAGAAGAAGAGATTATTCATATTATTCCTGACATTGAAAATGATATTGAACGCCTCGAGTCACTTTATGACGAACTTGAACAAAAAAACATAAAGATTGAAAACGCGGTTGACATAATTGATCTTTCTGGGACAAATGAAGATGAAAGTAAAAAAAGTAAAAAAGAAGTTGAAAAAGAAATGAAAAATTTGTCTCTTGATAATATTTCCAGTGATTCCGTGCAAATGTATCTTCGGGAGATTGGAAGAGTTCCTCTTTTGACAGGAGAGGAGGAGGTTTCTTTGTCAAAAAGGAAAGAAAAAGGGGAAGTAGCGGCAAAACAAAACCTAGCAGAAGCTAATCTTCGTCTGGTTGTTAGTATAGCGAAAAAATATGTTGGCAGAAGCGCAAATTTGACCTTGTTAGATTTGATTCAAGAGGGGAATATTGGACTTTTTCGAGCAGTTGAAAAATTTGATTATCGAAAAGGATATAAGTTTTCTACATATGCAACCTGGTGGATTCGACAGGCAATTACAAGAGCCATCGCCGATCAATCTCGAACAATCAGAATTCCTGTTCATATGGTCGAGACTATTAACAAATTTTCCCAAATTACCAGACGCCTTGTTCAAGATTTAGGTCGCGAACCTATGCCCGAAGAGATTGCTTCTGAAATGGAAATTGAAGTTGAAAAAGTTCGACACATTATGAAAATTTCTCAAGATACTGTTTCACTTGAAACATCAGTTGGTGAAGATGACGACGAAAGTACATTGCGTGATTTCATTGAAGATACAGATGCAGTGCTTCCATCACAATCTGCTGGAAGACAATTGCTTAAAGAATATGTTAAAGAAATCCTAGTCGAGCTTTCACCAAGAGAACAAAAGATTTTGAAATTACGCTTTGGACTTGAAGATGGCGTAACACACACTCTTGAAGAAATTGGACAAGAATTTGGCGTGACTAGGGAAAGAATTCGTCAAATTGA
>JAGLSJ010000039.1 GCA_023270095.1 Minisyncoccota bacterium | reverse complement strand
AGCCGAACAATCAGTTTTAGGATCTTTAATGATAGACAAAAATGCCATTATTAAAATTGGAGATTTACTTTCTGCTGAAGATTTCTATAAAAACAGTCATGGAAAAATTTATGAAGCTATGCTTTATTTATACGAACATCATGAGCCGATTGACTTATTAAGTCTTTCTTCCAGATTAAAAGACACAAATGAACTTGAGAAAATAGGCGGTCACAGCTTTCTCGCTTCTCTTGCCAACACTGTTCCAACTGCAGCAAATGTTGTTCACTATGCAAAAATCGTCAGCAAAAAAGCTGTTCTGCGAAAACTAATTGACAATGCTTCTCAAATAATTGTCGATGCTTATAATGAAACAGAAGAGATTGAAAAAACTCTGGACAATGCTGAGCAAAAAATATTTTCCGTTTCCAAAAAACATATCAGACAAGATTTCACTTCTATCAAACCAGTTTTAGAAGAAGCTTTTGACAGAATTGATGAACTACATAAAAACAAGGGTCAAATGAGAGGTATTCCAACAGGATTCACTGAGCTTGATAATATCCTCTCAGGACTTCAAGAATCAAATTTAGTAATCATCGGAGCAAGACCAAGTGTTGGAAAATCATCTCTAGCAATGGACCTTGCGCGACACGCTGCCGTTAATGCAAAAATTCCAGTAGGAGTATTTTCTTTGGAAATGTCTAAAGGAGAAGTTATAGACAGGCTTATCTGCGCTCAAGCAAATATTGATCTTTGGAAACTCAGAACTGGAAAACTTTCAAGTATGGGAGAAAATGACGACTTTTCCAAAATTGGTCACGCCATGGGAATTCTTTCTGAAGCACCAATTTTTATTGACGACTCAGCCAGCCTCAATGTTATGTCTATGAGGACAATGGCAAGAAGACTTCAATCTGAACATGGTCTTGGTATGATTGTAATTGACTATCTACAACTTATTGAAGGAAGAAGCAATTCGGATAATCGTGCGGTAGAAGTGAGCGAGATTTCAAGATCGCTCAAAGGACTAGCCAGAGAACTTAATGTACCAATTATCGCTCTTTCTCAACTTTCCAGAGGTATTGAATCAAGAACAGACCAAAAACCGAAACTTTCCGACTTAAGAGAGAGTGGATCAATTGAACAAGATGCTGATGTTGTTATGTTTATATATAGAGAAGACCGAGTAAACAGTGAAACAGAGAACAAAAATATCGCTGAAATTTTGATTGCCAAACATAGAAACGGTCCAATCGGAAGCGTCCAACTCTTTTTCAATCAACAATGCACAAGCTTTCGAAATTTAGACAGAAAGCATGAATAAATCAAACTCCTCCCCTGACGAGGAGAGGCTGGAAGAGGTTTGAAGTCTTGTAAAACTAGATTATAAAACAATTCAGCATTCTTTTTAAAATTTTATTTTATAGTTTATTTTACCCACATTCAAAACTCTATCAGATTGTCATCTCGAAATGAGGTATGATTGAGAGATCTGAAAATAAAATAAATGAGATAAATTATATTTATAGATTTCTCGTCGTTATCACTCCCACGAAATGACAATTTATTATTTTTTAATTCAATACAATTAAAGCTTTATACTTTTTTCACTTTAACCACTCTTATGTATCCCAAGCCAATCGAAAACTTAATCAAAGAATTTGCCAAATTACCAGGAATCGGGCCAAAGGCAGCGGCTCGATTTGCTTTTAATTTACTTCGAAAATCTGACTATGAATTAGAACTTTTTGGTAATGCAATTCTAGAACTCAAAAATGAAACAACTGTATGTAAAAACTGTTTCAATATATCAGAAGATAATTTATGCGAATTTTGTTCAAACGAGAAAAGAGATAGTGCAATTATCTGCATCATAGAGGAAGCTATAAATATTCCTGCAATTGAAAATACAAAACAATTTAATGGTCACTATCATGTCCTTGGAGGAACAATTCAACTAGGAGAAGGAAACGGTCCAGACACACTCAAAATCAAAGAATTAATCAAAAAAATCAAAGAAAAAGAAATTAAAGAAATAATAATTGCAACCAACCCAAATACTGAAGGAGAAACTACTGCTTTATATCTTGTCAAAATTATAAAGCCATATAACATAAAAATTACTCGCCTCGGACGAGGACTCTCTACAGGTAGCGATTTGGAATATGCTGATCAAATGACGATTATCAATGCTCTTGAAACGAGAAAGGAGTGCTAAAAATAATAAAATTTAATAACTTTAAATTACAAAATACTACTAAATGTCATCTCGAAACGAGGTACGATTGAGAGATCTGAGAATATAATAAATGAGCTAAATTATATTTATAGATTTCTCGTCGCTATCACTCCCACGAAATAACAAAGTAATTATCAAACAAAAAAACCGCCTCGATGACGGTATTTTTTATATCTGAAATATATTTTTATGCTACAATTTTTTCAATTTCAACTTCTGTAAAATATTGTCTGTGTCCTCTTTTCACATTATATCTTTTCTTTGCTTTGTGTTTCACAATTTCAACCTTTTTTCCTCTTGCCTGTCTCAAAATTGTTGCTTCAACTTTAGCGCTTTTGATTATTGGATCGCCAAAATTTATATCTTTAGCATCTTCCGAAGATACTAAAAGTACTTGATCAAAAACAATCTTTGCACCTTCTTCACCTTCAAGCTTTTCAACTCGAATCTTGTCTTTTGGAGAAACCTTATATTGCTTCCCACCTGTTTTTATAACTGCAATCATGATATTTTATTAATTTATATGTTTAAAAAACTTTTTTGAGTAATTGAGCTAGCTTTTTATTTATTCCCCTCCCAAGCTAGCTATATTGTTCGTCAGCGATACAATAGCCAAAAATAATCATTACGCTATTTTGCTGAAATACCTGCAATAACTATCATATCTTTTTCTCACCTCCCTCTTCTGTTAACCTTTATAATATAGCAACTGATTGGATTTATGTCAATATCATGAAACAAAATCTTATATTTAAAAAAGGAGCAGCCCTATAGATATTATTTTATCTTGACTAACTCCTGCGGTTTCCATAGAAGCAGAATCTACTCACCGAGTGTTCTAGCAAAGAGAAAACTCTCAAAAACGCTGGTCATCGTAAAGTTTCATCTTACTACAATGTGATATAACTAGATTCATTTAACATGTCTACTCTCTAATTATAAAAGCCTGTTGATCTCAACTATAGACCAGTTATGGCAGATACCATAATAATCAAATTTTATCAATTATTTATCTGCATGTCAATAATAACTCCCTGTCATTCCGACCGAAGTGGAGGAATCGCTCTAAAACTCATTTAGTAAGATATTACAATTCTATGTGACAAAGAGAAATTCCTCGACTCCTATCGTCACTCGGAATAACAGAGGATGTTTATATAGATTTGGAGGTCACTCTTTAGAGTGAAGTTAGTCGATGTAAATATAATTCTCACAGACTAAAGTCTGAACTCCAATTGCTTCCCACTCTCCACCTACTTTTTCTCCAACACCAAGAAATAATTTATTCCAAGCATAATCAAAAACAAAACAAAAAATGATATTATCTTGCCCACGCTTCCAAAGACCAGCGCGGAAAATCCAAAAGCGAAACAGATTAAATAGATAAACAAAACCACTTTCTTCTGCGACCATCCTGCGCGAAGTAATCGATAATGAAAATGACTCGCATCTCCTTGAAATGGCGAATTTCCATTTTTAATGCGAGAAATAACCACAAATACCGTATCAAGAATTGGAAAGCCTAAAACGAGAAAAGCTGTTGCAATTTTTCCGCCAGAAAATATAGCCAAAACTGCCAACATAAACCCCAAGAACATTGAACCACTTGTTCCCATAAATATTTTAGCAGAAGAGAAATTAAAAACCAAAAATCCCAAAATTGATCCTGCAAAAACAATTGCCAGAATTCCGAGTGGCGGTTGATTTACCAAAGCAGATATACTCAAAAAAAACATCGTCATTGCACCGATAAAACCAACTCCGCCAGAAAGGCCGTCGAGTCCGTCCAGCCAATTCATCGCGTTCATCAGGCCAACAATCCAAAACAAAATAAACAAAGAGCCAAAAACTAAAAATGAAAATCCAAAAATTTGACCATTCAGAATATCCAACCGAAATTCCGCTCCTCCGAATGGATTGGCAATATAATCAACTTGAAGACCCGCATAAATCATAATCAAGGCAACTAGTACCTGTCCCATTAATTGCTTTTTCCAACTCACATTTTTCAAATCATCATATATACCGAAAAATAAAATCACTATAGCAGAAATTACAATCCCCCATTTCAAGCTATCAAAAACCAAATCACCGCTAAAAAATATTGCCAGTAAAAAAGAAACGACAATCGCCACTCCCCCAAAACGAGTTTTATTTTTCTTTTGATTTAAGAAATACTTATTTCCAAATAAAATAAGTGCCCTTGTAAAAACAAGACTGAAAATAAAAGCGGATAAAAATGGTTTGATATATAAGGCTAAATTTGACATAATTATGTGATTTGATAGAATTAAATTACTTATATACACCCGAGGAGGGACAAACATGAGTGATGAATGTGAAGAGCTACAAAAACAAATAATCGCTGTTCTTGAAGAGGACAAAGCAAGAAAAGAAGCAAAGAAAAATGAAGGAATAGAAGCTGGCAAAGATGAAAATGGTTTAACTATGCCAGACATATGTAATGAGATAGGTACACAAGACGAAGAAAATGTTGAACATCTTCTTGGGATGCTTGAAGCAGAAGGAGTTATCAAACAAGTCTCAAGTAAAACAGTTTGTAAAGGAAGCGATCAAGAAGTAATAATGTTTAAATTCGCATTGAAATAATAATTACATGCCAAAGGATTACCTAGCCCAGCGTCTCGTTGACTCTGGGCTATTTTTTATTCCAAATATTCATTATTGGAGTTTAGGTTTCAACCTGTAAATTCAAGTGTAAAAATACACTCTAAAAGTGAACTCCACAATTTAAACAATACATCAATTTAACAATTTAATTTATTTCCTCACTTTCTTCGTCACCCAAAATTCCATATATTTTCCAAATAACATTCTGGTCTGCGCATCAATCATTGGAAGCGCGCCAAGTGGAATTGCAACAATCGGAGCAAGTATCCATTGAAAAACCATAACCGACCTTTTAAATATATTCATTTTGTAAGGAGGTGGTGGGAGTAATAATAAAGACATATACATTGAAATCAAAAGTCCAACCATCGCAAAAGTCATCAAATATCCCAAAACTCTTGGAAGATTTAAAGCTAAAACAGTTTGATTAAACTGTTCACCTCCGAATATCAGTGGAAACCAACCCAAAAAAGCAATAATAATAGGAATTAATCCCCAGGAAATTCTTCCCGCAAGCTCCTCCCAACCTCGAGAAATTTTTCTTGATAAAGAAATCTTTTTATCTTTCAAAAATGCTCTATAAATTATCGGAATATTTTCAATCCCCCACGCCCAACGTCTTTGTTGCTTATATTGATTTACAAGCGTCTTGAAATAACTCTCTGCCAAAACGGCGTCAAGGGAAATTGTCAGATAAATCGGCTGAACAAAATAATCACCATGATACAAAACATAACATTTCCAAAAAATAATCGAATCGTCCGAAATCATATCTCTCGGCCAATAATT
>JAGLSJ010000038.1 GCA_023270095.1 Minisyncoccota bacterium | reverse complement strand
AAATCATTGCTCCGCCGATTTTTTTACCCTTTAGTCCAAGCTCTTCAATAAACCATCCGACTGGAATTATATTATCTTTTGCGATTTTTTCAAGCTCAGGATATTTAATTAATATTTTATTCAAAATTTTTCCTTCAATTTTTGGATTCTTAAAAATGCTTCCCGCACTTGGATATTCAAGCGGCTGTTTTTCTTTTCTGACTTTTAGATATTCTGAAATGATTTTTCTGCTTTCGTCTTCTTGAAATCCTGAAGGATAAATTACACATTTCAAAATCGCATTCAAAATGATATATTTTTTTTCTGATTTAAAAATACTATTTCGATATGAGAAATTGCATTGTTGATTGGTGAGTTTTCCAACTCTCCAACCCCCCTTATCAGAGGGAACTAATCCCTTCTTAGAAGAGGTTATTTCCAAAACTTCCACTTCCTCTATAACATCTCTCATAGATTTTTCATGAGCGCCAGCATTATTGCAAATCGCGCCACCGACAGTTCCTGGAATTCCTGCTGCCCACTCAAGACCAGTTAAGTTGTTTTTTACAGATTCAGAAACTAATTTTGAAAACAGAAACCCTCCTCCCACATTAATTTTATTATTCTTGATTCCTAATTCTTGATTTTTTGTTCTTATTACCAATCCATCAAACCCATTATCTGAAACCAAGATATTGCTTCCTCCACCTAAAATAAAAATGTCTAGCTCATTTTTTTCAGCAAATTCCAACACTTCTTTAATTTCATCAACATTTTCCGCTACACAAAAAAACTTAGCAGGACCACCAATTTTTAAAGTAGTATATTTCGAAAGAGAAATATTTTTTTGAATTTCAATTGACATAATTTATAATTAAATTATACTAAGCACAAATAAAATTTTATATGCGAGGAAAAAAATGAGCGTATATGTTTATAATAAAACAAACAGAAAGTGGACAAGAATGGGAATAAGCGCATCAGAAGTTCTAGTTGTAGCTAGAAGATTATTAAAGCTAGTTATAACTAAGTTTTGCATCACCAATCAAAAGTGATGTTCTTTTTTTATTCAACCAAATCATCAGCAATTTTATAAATATCTCCTGCTCCTATGATCAACAATATATCATCTGGTTTTATATTCTCATCAATTAGTTTTCTTGTCTCTGTTAAATCCTTTGCATAAAAAATATTTTCTGAGATATTTTTGTTTTGTTTTTTAATATCGTTTACCAAATTGCAGGAACTAACAGTTTGATCTTTTTTTTCTTCTCTTCCCACAACATCAAAAATCTCAGATAAAATCATAATATCCGCCTTATCAAAACTTTTCAAAAAATCTTGATATAATTCTTTTGTTCGGTTATGTTGATGAGGTTGAAAAACTGCGAAAACTCTTTTCCCAGGATAAAAATTTTTTGTCGCTTCAATAACGGACTTTACTGCCGTTGGATGATGAGCATAATCAGAAATCACCAAAGCCTTTTTATACTCACCCTTGATTTCAAATCTTCTCCAAATCCCTGAATAATCTTTCAGTGATTTTTTAATTTTTTCAATTGAAATCTTCAAAGTTAATCCCAAAGAAATTGCGCCTAAAGCATTATAAACATTAAAAAGTCCTGGCACTTTCAAAACAAATTTCCCTAAATTTTCTTTTTTATAAATCACTTGAAAACTCACTTGTCCATCTTCAAATTTAATATCTTCAGCTCTTGCATCATTATTTTCACCTAAACCGAATCTAACAACGCTAGATACTTGTTGCCTAATATTTGATACCATTTCATCATCTCCATTACAAATCAAAATTCCATTATCTGGTAAATGAGTTAGAAATTCTGAAAAAGCGCTCTTAAAGTCTTCTAGATTCTTGTAATAATCTGTATGATCAAGTTCAATGTTATTTAAAATAATTATCTTCGGATAATAATTCAAAAATGCTCTTTCATATTCACAAGCCTCAATCAAAAAATATTTACCTTTTCCAATGCGTAAATTACTTCTATATCTCGGCAAAATACTACCAATAACAATTGAAGGATCAAATTCTGCATCGTCTAACATCAAACCAGCCATTGCTGTTGTGGAAGATTTTCCATGAGTACCACAAACAGCAACACCAAATTTATCATTAAACAAAATTCCAAGCGCTTCTGGGTACGTGATAGTTTGTATATTCAACTCTTTCGCTCTTTTCAATTCTGGATTATTTTCTGATATCGCCATTGTATGAATTACTAAATCAACATCCTGACTTATATTTTTTTCATCCTGACCAATAAAAATTTTAATTCCTTCTTCTCTTAATTTATCTACTATCAAAGAGCGATTCAAATCTGAACCACCAACCTGCTTTCCTTTCAGCTTCATAAATTTTGCAATCGCACTCAAACCAATTCCACCAATTCCTATAAAATGTATTTTATTTATTCTTTCAAAATCTATTTTCATAAAAAATTTATTTAGCTATATCAATTATTTGTTCTGCTATTTTCTTGGCAGCCTCTGGTTGAGCTAATTGTCTAGCAGCTCTTTGCATTTCCATAATTTTTAAACTACTTTGAAAAATCTCATTTATAACATTTAAAAGAAGATGAGGCTTCAAATTTTTCTCACTAAGCAAAACTGCTGCACCTGATTGAGAATAATGAAATGCATTTTTCTGTTGCTTGTCACTTACTGCTGAAGCAAGAGGAATAAGAATACTTGGTTTGTCGACGGATAAAATTTCTGAAACTGTGTTTGCCCCAGCTCTACTGACCACAATATCACATGCAACATAAGCATCTGCAATTCTTTTTTTGAAAAATGGAAATAAGTGATAATTATTTAAATTTGGAATATTCATATTTTCAATAACTGACTTCACATTATTATAATTTCCAACTCCACATTGATGAATAATTTGATAATTTTCCAATAACTCTGGCAAAATTTCAATTACCAAATTATTTATTTCCATTGCTCCTTCGCTTCCTCCCATAATTAGAATAGTTGGTTTTTCTCGATCTAAAACAAAATCGTCAATTGCTTTCTCTCTATTGGCTTCTGTGATAAAACTTCTAACAGGATTTCCAGAAAAAAACACTTTTGGAGATTGATATATATCCTTGCTATCTTTAAAAGAAACTGCAACTTTTTTTGCAAATTTAAACATAAATTTGTTTGTTGGATCAGCCACTGAATCAGACTCGTGAATTATAACAGGAATACGAAATATCCAACTAACCATAACAATAGGCAAAGACACTTTTCCTCCCTTAGAAAAAACGATATCAGGCATATAATCAAATATGAAAAATAAGGATTGAAAAAATCCAATAATCATATTAAAAAAATCAAGAATTGGTTGTAATGGAGAAGTACTCCTTCTTTTTGCTGATCTTATTGTTTTATACGGAAGATCAACTCCTTCAAGCATTTCCTTCAGAAAATGACTCTCAGAGCTAATTAACATAAATTCCAAAGAATTTAGATTTAATTCTTTCTTTTTTTTATTTATTTCTTCATAAACCGCGATGATTGGTGCCAGATGTCCAGCAGCAGACTCGCCTACTAAAAGAATTCTCATATAATTAAATTAAAAAAATTATACCTCTATTTTATCATTTTTTTAGCAAAAGAAGAAGAGGTTAGAAACAAAATTTATCCTTTAGACTTTTAAAAAATTGGTTCTGATAAAGAAAAATTCCTTAACTGCTCATTATCTCGCTTTCGAATGTTTCGAAATATTCAGCAATATACCAACAGCTGCCAAAGAAACAATCAAATTAGACCCACCATAACTTATAAAAGGAAGAGGAATTCCAGTCAGAGGAAGAAGAGAAGTAATCGCGGCCATATTTATGATAGCTTGGAAAGTGATCAAGGATGTGATTCCAATGGCAACTAATTTTCCAAAATCATCAGGAGCATTGCTGGCAATTTTATATCCTCGCAATGCAAAAAATAAAAATAAAACAACAATAACACAAAGACCGAAAAGTCCAAATTCTTCTCCGATGATTGCAAAAATTGAATCTCCAATCGGTTCTGGAAGATAATTAAATTTCTGCCTACTTTGTCCAAAGCCAAGACCGAAAAGTCCACCAGATCCAAAAGCAAGCAATGCCTGATTAATTTGATATCCAATTCCTTGAGGGTCAATTTCTGGATGTAAAAAAACCATAAACCTATCCATTCGATATGGAGCAATCTTAATTAAAAACAACAATCCCGCCAAACCACCTACACCAAGTAATAAGATATTCTTAATTTTTGCTCCATATGCAAAATACATAATCGCAGCGGTCAAAATTATAATACTAAGAGTTCCAACATCAGGTTGTTTTATAAGAGGAATGCTTATGACAAAAATCAAAACAATAAACGGAATTAATAAATTAGAAAAATCCTTTTTATTTTTTTCAAACCAAACGGCAATATATAAAATGAAAGTAAGTTTGATAAATTCCGAAGGTTGAAAACTAATTCCAGCAATGCTTATCCATCTATTGGCTCCTTTCAGCCCTAATCCCAATCCTGGGATAAAAACGACAAAAAGAAGAATAATCGTTATTATCAAAAATAACAACATATTTTTCTTAAAAATTCTATAATCAATTTTTTGCAATATCAGCAAAGCTATAATTCCTGGCAAAAAACCATACATAAATTGATGTAACAAATAATAATGATTATAACCGAACTTATTGTAACTCATAACCACTCCAGCACTAGATATTGCGACCAAGCCAATAGAAGAAAGTAATCCGACTATTAGCAATAAAGTTTTATCAATCTCGTGTGATTTCATAAAAAAATATTATTAGGCTGTAAAAAAATGATTTACTATCTCGAAATAAGCGAAACGATTAAGAGATTTACTATGAACCGATTATAAAAAAATTATAACCCAAATTTATCAAAAATTAAATTAATTGTCTTTGTGAAGTTTATGTCCAGCTTATTTCCCTTAATTATACCACATCCAAACTGTAAATTAGCATATTCTGCATCAGGACTTATAACACCACCCCTCTTTGAACATTGAATTAGGAATTCGCCATCTTTTAAATCTTCGACAAAGTAATTTTTATTTTTGAAAACTATTTTATTTTCTTTAATTTTATAAACACCAGAAATCATTGTTTTTTTAATTTTTATATCGTTCTCTTCTGTGTTTCTCAAAATTAATTGTGAAAAATGATAATTATTTTGTTTATACCAAATATCATAAGAATAATGATCTTTTGATAATTCAAAATTATAATCAATTCTCAAAAATTCGAGCAAATGTAAAAAAAGGAAAGGAATTTCTCCTTTTTGCAATTGAAGTTTTGTAAATACTGGAATCGAACCAACGAATCTCGGATTAATTTCAATCAAATCAACATTATTTTTATTAATCACAAAATCAAGCCCAAAAATTCCTTGATACCCCGATTGCGCCAAATATTTACCAATTTTTTTAGTATATTCAAATACTTTTTTCTTTTCAACATCACTTAGCTTCTCTCCATAAGAATAATCATTTCCAGAAGTCCCAAGTTGATTTTTGTTATAATCAGTTAATCCAGTAATTTGAAATATCGGTTGACTCACAGCTATACCAAATTTTGTCACACAAGCGTTAATTGTATAAGTATCTCCTTTTAAATAATTTGAAACCTTAAACTCCCTACCTTCATATTTTTCGATTATTCCTTGTAAGTCTTTTTTATTCTTTATCAAAAAAGTCGAATT
>JAGLSJ010000037.1 GCA_023270095.1 Minisyncoccota bacterium | reverse complement strand
TATAATCTTCAGCTCCTAGAGCAAATCCTTTTTCAATCTCACTGGCTTGTCCTAGGTTGG
Organism: Minisyncoccota bacterium; assembly: GCA_023270095.1. Taxonomy (GTDB): domain Bacteria; phylum Patescibacteriota; class Minisyncoccia; order JAHIHE01; family JAGLIN01; genus JAGLLA01. The sequence goes on along the minus strand of JAGLSJ010000037.1, from coordinate 5,749 downwards.
TGAGCATTATGACTGGTATAGAGGCTTTTTCTGGTATTTCTTTGATTTTTTTTAAAACTTCAAATCCATCCATTTCTGGCATAATAATATCGAGTAATATTATGTTGGGAGTTTCTTCTTTTATTTTGGCAAGAGCTTCAACTCCATTACATGCAGCGCTGACGCTAAATCCTTCTTTTTTTAATTTAGTTTCGCAGATATCTCTTAGGAAATCATCATCTTCTGCAAGAACAATTTTTAATCCATTACCGTTAGTTGCTTCTGTTTCGACTTCTTCTTCCTCTTCTTCAATTGTCGTTCCTGATTTTTTTTCAACAATTTTTTGGTGATTGTCGAAAAAATTGCCAACTTTTCTCAAAACATCTTCGGGATCAAAGTCAGCTTTAATTAAATAATCAATGACTCCGAATTCTTTAACTTTTTTAATTTCTACGGGTTGTCCTGAATTCGAAATAATAATTACCGGAATAGATGAAAGCTTCTTGTTGTCGCGAAGATTTTCAAGAACCTCAAACCCATCTTTAATTGGCATTATAATGTCCAATAAAATCAAATCTGGTATATATCCACCTTCAAGAAGGTCCATTCCTTCTTTCCCATTATCTGCTGCCAGAACTTCGTATCCACTTATTTCTAATTTCTTTTTTAGAAGATTCTTAAGAATTTCTTCATCCTCCATAATTACGATTTTTTTTGTCATAATTGAAAGTTAGTTTTTATTATTTATATTTTTTTCAAGAATTTCTCTTGGATCAAAAGCATTTTTAATGTGTAATATTAATATAATTCTAAGTATAAAACATATTGGTATATTTTTCAAGTGATTGTGCTATTTTATTCGATTCGATTGTTGTCTTATATTATAGGAAACTTCGAAAAGCTAATAATTTTTTAATATAAAGTTTATTTTTTGAGTTAAATTCTCTGCTTTCCGATTTTTCAGAAATGATAAAAGCTATGTTTTTCAAGAGATTCTTAAATAATTTCTTTTTTAGTGCTAAAATTCTTCGATTTTATCTTTTATGGGTAGTGTAAAATAAAAAGTTGTTTCCTTACCTTCTTCTGAATCAAACCATATTTTTCCACCATGAGATTCAGCGATATTCTTATTTATATATAATCCCAATCCAGATCCTACTGTTTCGGTTTTTAACGCGTTATCAGCCCGAAAAAATTTTGTGAATATTCTTTGTTTTAATTTTTTTGGGATACCAATTCCTGTATTTGTTATTGCAAATTGTATTTCATTTTTTGTCCTATCTTCTGTTAAGTTCATATAAATTTTTGTGTTTTCGTAGCAATAATTAAGGGCATTTTCTATCAAGTTTTGGATTAAAAGCATAATTTTTTCTTTATCAACTGATAATTCAGGGAGATTGTTATCTTTTTTAAACTCAAGTATTATATTTTTCTTTTTAGCCTTAATCTTTTCATCCTCCATAACTTCGTTTATAAGGTCTTCAATTTTTAGAAAGTCTTTGATTTGAATATATTTTCCTGCTTCAATTCTTGAGAGGTTCAATAAATCGTTGACCAGCTCAATCATTCTTTCATTAGAAATATTTGCCTTTTTGAGGTATGTTAGTTGTTTCGCATTTAGTTCTCCAAAATCACCATCAATTAACGTTGTTAGTGTCCATTTAATGGCTGAGAGCGGAGTTCTTAATTGGTGGGCAGCAATTGAAACAAATTCTGTTTTAAGCGCTTGAACTTTTTTCTCTCTGGTAATATCATGTAAAATAATGAATTTACCTATTTGTTTTTTGTCAATTAATATAGGCATAGTCGAAATTTCTATATAGTCGTCGTTATCGTTGATTTTCAATTCTTTTCTGAAAACATTTTTAATTTCTGTTCCAGTAATATTTATAACAGATTTGAAATTTTCAATTTTAGTAAGGTCGCTAGTGCTTTTTTGTTTATAGATATTTTTTTTGATATTCTCTAAGTTTAGAAATTTTATGGCCATTTCATTGACGGTAGTTAAAATATTATTTTGGTTAAAAATCAAGAGACCATCAGACATATTTTTAATTATGGCAATAGTTTTATTTTTTTCTGTTTGAGAGATGGTTTTTTCAATTTTATAATCTTCAAGAGTATCCATTAATTTTCTTTGTGAAGTTTCTAATTTCTTTGTTCTTTCTTTGACTTGCCAATCTAAACCATCGATAACTTCTTTTAACTGTTTGGTTCTTGCGTTTAATCTTATCGCTAGAACATCTTTGACATCTTCCATTATCGCATGGCTTTTTTCCAATTGAATAATTTTATCATCAAGATTTTCGTTGATTTTGTTTAATTCTAGGTCACGACTAATCAAAAGCTTAGATAGTAGTTCTATCTCTTCTTTGTGCTTCATTTTTATATCTTCCATCTCTTTGTTGGAAAATACTTTTTTATTTAGTTTAGCTTCTTTCATTACTAAATTTATTGATTGTATAAATTAGCATTAATAAAAATAAATTTTAATCATTTTAAAACTCATTTTAATTATTACTATTGCCTTTATTTTTATCAGATGAAAAGAAGATGAAACAATCTTTGGGATATCATATTTTTTAACATTCGAAAAAGGATTGTTTCATCGTTCTTTTAAACAAGGTCAAAATTATTCTCCGATAACTGTTACGACAGCTGTCTCGTTATGAAATCTGCAGATGATATCGCTTTTACCGTTAATTGGCGCTATCTCTCCATAAGTATAAAAACCAATTACTGGAACATCTTTGCCTAATATTTCTTTGATAGAATCAATTTCATCTTTCGCATTTCTGTTAAATAATTTTTGTCTAGCAATACAATTAAAGACGATTACTCCAGCAGGTTTTTTGCCATTTAATTCTTTTAATGCATTTTCTGCTGCTTCTTTTGCTGCATCAATGGCTTTTTCTTTGCTTCCAATCATTAATCTTATTTCAGAATTTTCTGGGACTTCAGCAGCGAAAGTAATCGCTCCATTTTCGTCGGCGCTTATAGGAGCTCTCAATAATAATTCATCATTTTCATCAGTCGTTATTCCTAATGGATATATAATAGCCATTTTTCCAAGAACTTCATTTTTCAAACTCTTAGCTTCTTCTCCAAAATAATTTTCATAGACCGAAAGAGCGGGTTTCCCATCAATTTCTTCCAAAACAGCTCCATGAGATTTAGTAACTTTCATAGGACTTCCAAATGGAACCCAACCATGACGAACTCCGACTGTTATTTTATTGTCTCCATAAAACCCAGCTCCAACTATAGAAGAAGGCAAGACTTTGTCATTGAGATATTCGTATGTTTCTTTGAAAGAAAAATCATCTCCAGCTGCTCCACCAACAATCAAAGTATTCTCACCTAAAACTTCATTTACACCACGAACAGTATCTGCGCCGTTTCCCGTCAGCACATCAATCAACATAATCACAGAGTGAATTGAAGCTCCTCCAGTTTGGTCAGCCAATTTTTTTGCCAATTTCATTCCAGCTTCTTTTGGATCGGGCTTTATACTTTCTCCTTCTGCAACAACACATTTCATAGTGTCGCTTTCAATAGCCATAACAGCTACACTTTTATTGATTGGTCCTGATCCAATAATTTCTCCAGCAGAGCTACATCCAATTAACGGAATGTCGCCACTGATTTCCCTAATGGCTGAAAGCATTTCTTGTTGATCGTAGTTTGAGGAAGAAAAAACAATCAAAAGATTTATATTGTTAAGTCCTTCCATTGCCTGCAAACAAGCTTCTTTACCTGCTTTTGTTGGGTTAAGATTACTACTTGAACCAACTTTTGTTTTTGTTGTCATTTTTTTGTTTTAATTGATAAAATGAACTTTAAACCATCTTAATATTTAAAATGAGATTATTGTCTTTATTAATTCATTTTTTTTGTTTTGATTTTTAAATTATTTATTAAAAAATATAGATAAAAAAATAGCAATTATTTTTAGTTTTCAACTTTTGAAGTTTACAAAACTATAAATAATTGTTATTTTCTTTTTTTCTATGCTTTTTTTCTGTATCACAATAATTTTCTATAAATTTATAATAGAAGTATAGCACATTTTTTGGCATTTGGCAATGACAAAAATAAGAACGAAAATTAATTTTTGATTAAATAAATTATAGTTACAAGAAACATTAATAATATATAGATAAAAAATAATATATTTCTTTTAAGGACATCTTTTTGCTTCTGTATTCCTTGTTTATATTTTCTTTGTTGTTCGTAAAAATTTTTTTCAGCGATGCTTTTTTCTTGAGGAGTTTTGTTTCTGAACTGAGGTGCAACTGGAGCAGGATTTGGATTTAAGTCATTATGTTTAGTTAGACTTAAATTTCTTGAGGTAATTGAAAAAAATATATTTTCACCTTGAGATGGAGCTTTCTTTTTTATTTTCTTTAATAGCGCCATTTTTATTTTTGATGAATCAATCTTATTTGTTTTGAGAATTATTTGATTTTTTTGTTTGTCTATGATTACAAAATCATCGCCCAAAAACGAACTACTCACATATCCTACAGGACCTGTTTCTGAAAAGGCGTAGAATGACAGTATATTTTCCCATAAATGGGTTGACTGCTTTTTATCGAGAGCGTTAAAAACTTCAATTCCATTTTCACTGATTTTGTATTTATTAGAAATATTTGATGATACATTTTTCAAGATATTAAGCGCATTATCTTTTTTAATAAGATATATTATTCCAAGCATAATAACTCCTACCAAAAGAAATCCCAAAGAAGAAAACAAAATAAAAATCAATATAAAAATAAATCCAAAAGATTTGGAAAGAAGATAGACTCTTTCTTTTTTTCGATTTTGAGATTCAGTTACTTCCCATTGAATTGGAGTTGTGATAGTTTCCATTTTTTTGTATTATGGATAAGCAAGATATATTAAATTTAAGACTTTTTGAAAACGAAATTTTTGTCATTATAGTCAGTTAGAATTTTTAATTTCATAATTCAAGATAATTATATTTTAACATAAAATGAACGTAACTTCAATTTGAAATTTATAGATGGTTGACAGAGATTATTATTTTAGTACCATTATAAACAATGAATAACATATAGGTGTCAATTAAAAGAGGAGAGAAGAATATGAGTGCACACGAACCTGAACCAGGGATTATTGAAAAAAATGAGACCAAAGATAATCTCACGGGAGTAAAACCTCCAATAGAGACAAAAGAAGAACTTTGCAATAAAAGAGAGTAGTTTTTACAAAACTACTCTTCATTTTTTATTTTCTCTATCTTGCTTTTCTTTTGTTTTCTGCTAGTCTATATTTTATAAGAAAAAGTTTGGGCCATTGGCGCAGTTGGCTAGCGCGCCTCCATGGCATGGAGGAGGTCACCGGTTCGAATCCGGTATGGTCCACTTGTGTTTTGTAGAGAGAAGATTTAAATTTTCTTAAGATATAAGAATTTTTGAAAAATATAGTTTTTGTCAATTTTCGTTTTTTATCTTATGGTTTTAACTCGTAAAATGAGTTATAAAAATAACCGCTAACGTTAGCGGTTATTTTTAGATGGGTGACTATCGGGAATCGAACCCGAGACGAGAGGACCACAACCTCTAGTGTTACCATTACACCATAGCCACCAAATAATCTTATAACCCATGACTCACAACCTATAACACTCGAAAGTTGTTATTAGTTATGAGTTATCAGTTATAAGTTGAGCTTGTGGGCCGTAGAGGACTTGAACCTCTAACCAATTGCTTAAGAGGCAACTGCTCTACCAATTGAGCTAACG
>JAGLSJ010000036.1 GCA_023270095.1 Minisyncoccota bacterium | reverse complement strand
CATAATTTATCACCTATTTGTATTGTAGTTGAAAAAATAGTATTTGACAATCAAGCAATTCTAATATAAATTTAACCTTGTAAAGATAATTAAGGATAGTCTCTTGGTTTGTTATAAAGTTTAAACTTAAAGTATAGAAGAATCTTTTTTAACTGTCATTTCGAATCCCATTAGGGTGAGAAATCTGTGAACTATGTTATGCTCTAAACATAAGAAAAGTTTAGATGAGATTTGTTTAGCTTATAGATCTCTCAATCGTTCCACTCATTTCGAGATGACAAAGACTTAGTTTTTAGAGGTTTTTATAATACTATCCATATTAAAAACCTCCTTATCGAGGGGAAATCAGTGTAATTTAATTTTTTAATATTTCAGTATGTCTAGTAAAAGAAAAACTTTATTGAATTTTTTGTTGATTATTATTTTGGCGGTTGTGACAAGTTATATTGTTTATCCGAAAAATCAAGGAATTAATATTCAAAAGTATGGGATCAACTATCAAAATGATTTGAAATTTCATTTAGGCCTTGATTTGCAAGGTGGAACCCATCTTGTTTATCAGTCTGACCTTTCTCAAATCAAAGAAGAAGACAGAGAAACGGCGCTTGAAGGAGTTCGAGATGTAATTGAAAGACGAGTAAATATGTTTGGAGTTGCAGAGCCAATTGTTCAAACTTCTAAAAAAGATCGTCTGATTATTGAACTCGCAGGAATCAAAGACGTGAATCAAGCGATCAAGATGATTGGTGAGACTCCACTTTTGGAATTTAAAGAAGAAATGAACGAAGAAGAGAAAATTGAAATGAGAGAACAATTTAAGGATGTGGAAATTCCAGAAGAATACTTAGCACAGTTTTTTTATAAAAATACGGAACTTGGGGGAAAACAACTTGAAAGAGCAGATGTAATTTTTGATCCAAATACAAATGAAGCTGAAGTTCAACTTCAATTTAATAGTGAAGGAAAAGATCTCTTTGGTGAAATTACAAAAAGGAATGTTGGGAAAAAGGTGGGAATATATTTAGATAATGTCCCGATCAGTGTTCCAGTTGTCAATGAGCCTATCACGGACGGAAAGGCTGTGATCTCTGGAAGTTTTTCGATCGATGAAGCAAAAATGCTTGTACAGAGACTTAATGCTGGTGCTTTGCCAGTCCCGATTAGTTTGATTTCTCAACAAACAGTTGGCGCAAGTTTGGGAAAAGAGTCGATTGATAAGAGTTTGATAGCAGGTTTTGTGGGTCTTTTCTTGTTGATTTTATTTATGATAATTTATTATAGATTGCAAGGACTTGTTTCTGTTTTTGCGTTGATTTTATATTCTCTGATTGTATTATCAATATTTAAGTTTATTCCAATTACTCTGACTTTATCAGGTGTTGCTGGTTTTATATTATCAATTGGTATGGCAGTTGATGCCAATGTCTTGATTTTTGAAAGAATTAAAGAGGAAATTCGAAAAGGAAAACCAATTACAATTGCTATTAATGAAGGTTTTGCAAGAGCATGGAGTTCAATTTTTGATTCTAATGTTTCAACAATTATAACCTGTGTAATTTTGGCATATTTTGGCACGAGTATCATCGAAGGATTTGCAATTACATTAGGAATTGGAGTTTTATTAAGTATGTTCTCGGCAATATTCATCACAAAGAATCTTTTGAAAATTGTAGCGACAATAAAGCCACTTCGAAACCTGTGGTTCTTTGGGGTGAAGAAGTAGATTTAAGATTTTAATTTATAATAAGATTATGATAAAAATAGTTCAAAGAAGAAAAATTTGGTTTGGATTTTCTCTGATTATGATTTTTGCTAGCGTTTTTGCTCTAATGAAATGGGATTTAAAGTATGGAGTTGATTTTACTGGCGGAACCTTGATGGAGTTGAGTTTCAAGAATGAAACTTTGAGTAGTCAAGAAATTAAGGATTCTTTAGAGGAATTGGAACTGGGGGATATTAACATCCAGTTTTCTGGCGATAATGATGTTATCTTGAGGTTAAAAGATGTTGACGAAGACACTCATCAAAAAATTATTGAGTCTTTAGAAAGTGCAGTTGCAGAAAAGAATTCAGAAGAAATTAATAATGAAGAAATAAAAGATGATAGTGAAGAATCTGCAAGCGAAGTTGTCGCTACTTCCGAGAATGAAATAAATGATGATGCAGTTGCGAGCGTTGAAAACACGGAAGGGGACGTACAAATTGAAGCGATAGAAGGAGAGGGTATTGAAAATATCGAGATAAATCAAGAAGATTCTAATGAGAAAAATATTGAAGAGAAGAGAGCTGATATAATTGGACCTGTTATTGGTAATGAATTGAAATCTACTGCCAAATTGGCAATTGTAATTGCTTTGATTGCAATCGTTCTCTATATCGGTTGGGCTTTCAGAAAAGTTTCTAAGCCAGTTTCGAGCTTTAAGTATGGAATCATTGCGACGATAGCCCTTTTTCACGATGTCATAATTACCTTAGGCGTGTTTTCTGTCTTGGGATATTTATATAATGTTGAAGTGGGAATATCATTTGTGGCGGCTTTGCTGGCGATTTTGGGATATTCAGTGAATGACACAATTGTTGTTTTCGACAGAACTCGTGAAAATTTATTGAAAGCAAGAGATGATGATTTTGAAATCACTGTCAATAAAAGTATTAATGAAACACTTGTTAGATCAATAAATACCTCGTTCACGACGCTTTTGGTTTTATTCACCCTTTTTCTTTTTGGTGGAGAGACTATTAAATATTTCATTGTTGCGTTGATGGTTGGAATAGCCTCTGGAACTTATTCATCAATTTTTATTGCTAGTCCACTTCTCGTCACTTGGCAAAAGTGGAGCGCAAGAAAGAGATAATTATATAAAATAAAATCATTATATAAAAATAAGCCTCTAGGAGAGGTTTATTTTTTTCTTTATCTGTGAAAGATTCTGCTCTAAATTTTGACAGAGATTTTGGCTAAACTTTGAAAAATAGGGAAGTGATTGTATTTTTTATATTTTACTCGCAATCGCTCTTAAGAGAGTGTCGAAAATGAGGAAGTTTTAGTAAGTTAACAAAAACTTCGTTTTTAGAGGTATAAAATGTTGACATATATTATTAAATATGCTATATTATTTGAGTTAAAAAGATAATTGTAAAAATGCGAATTTTAATATTTTACCTAAAATAAGCTATATCATATAATGTTGCTTATGGGAACGCATTAAATGCAAGTTGAAAAATTAATTTGTTATAATAATAATTCAAGAATATGATTAAAAATAGTAAAAAAGAGGATGTCAAAAAAGTTATTCTTAATATGATTCAAGAACTTCCAGAAAGATCAAGAAGTACAATTGAAAAAAGATTTAATCTTGACGGAAGAGGAACAAAAACCTTAGATAGTATTGGAAAAGAATATAATATAACTAGAGAAAGAGTGAGACAGATTGAAAAAGAGGCGTTGATAAAATTAAAAAAAATTGGCAAAAATCATAATATTGCTAACATTTTTCAATTTATAGAAAAAGCTATTGATAAGCATGGTGGAATTATGAGCGAAGATAAGATTGTGACACATTTATTTGAGGGAAAGAACGAAGAAATCAATAAACAAATTTCTTTGTTAATTTTGTCATTAGATGATAGAATAAAAAAAGAAAAAGAAACAAAGCGTTATAAAAAATTATATTTTTATGAAAGAGGCAATGTTGAAAAATTAAAGGATATGATAGACACCCTTGAAAAGCATCTTCATGATAATAAAAAAGATATAGATTTTGATAACATAGTAATTTTGGTGTCTGGCGTTGATAAGAACGAGAAAGATAATAACTTTTCAAAGGAACATATTAAGTCTTATCTAGAAGCAAATAAGGTTGTTTTGAAAAATATAATTGGAAACTGGGGACATGAAAAATGGTCTCATATAAATCCAAAAAGTATTCGCGACAAATCATATTTGGCTTTAAAGAAAAATAAAAAGCCACTTCATTTTACTGAAATTGCTGATAGCATTAACGAGATTTGGAAAAATAAAAGAAAGGCCAACAATCAAACTGTGCACAATGAACTTATCAAAGATAAGAGGTTCGTGCTAGTAGGTAGGGGAATTTATGCTCTGAAAGAATGGGGATATAGACCTGGAACTGTTTTAGATGTTATAATAGAGGTATTCAAAGAGAGTGGCAGAGAAGAAATTAGTCAGGACAATATAATCACAGAAGTTTTGAAAAAAAGAAAAGTAAAAAACAACACAATTATTCTTAACTTGCAAAATAAAAATTATTTTGTGAAATTGCCTGATAAAATTTATAGGTTAAAAAATAAATAAACTCGTAGTTTCTATGTTTCGATAGATATCTTACTAATAGCAATTTATTACTAAAATATGTTAACACCTTCTTTTGTGCTAATTGAATCTCTTAGAGAGGCTGTTGGTTTTTATTATCAATGGTGGTGGTTTTTTACTCCATTGGTTTTGTGGCCAATTTTCAAGCTTGCTTGGATTAATTATATTCAAGAGAAATATATAAGAAATATTGAGTGGAAACTATTGGAGATAAAAATTTCAAAAGAATCTGAGAAAAGGCCGAAGACTATGGATGAATTTTTTTCAGCTATCTATAGTACGAATGATACTGCCATAGATACATTGTTTGACATTTTTTTAGATGGAATCTTAGATGGTTGGTTTAGTTTTGAGATTGTGAGTATTGAAGGAGATATTCATTTTTATGTTAGAACTCCAGTTATAAATTTGGAAATGATAGAGGCCCAAATATATGCGCAATATCCTGAAGCCGAAATTAAAGAAGTTGAAGATTATGTGACAGATATTCCAGATGACATACCAAGTAAAGATTATGATCTTTGGGGCACTGATATGACTCTTGGTGTGGAAGATGCTTATCCTTTACGGACTTATAAAGACTATGAAGATGCAGCTTCTGGAGAGTTTGTTGATCCGATATCAAATATTATTGAGGGAGTTAGTAAGTTGGAAAAAGGAGAACAAATTTGGATGCAGATTTTAATTAGGGCTACTGATGATACTTGGAAAAAAGAAGCTGAAGATCTAGTTTTAGATTTGATTGGAAGAAGCGATCATAAAAAGAAAAAAGGTGGTATTTTTTCTTTTATAATAAGTGAACTTGCGGACATAGGAAGATATATTTTATTTGGTGCTTTTTCTACTCAAGAGGCTCTTGAAAAGGGGGAAAACAAAGAGGAGAAGAAAGAACTAAGTATGATGCTTCATTTATCTCCTGGAGAAAAAGAAGTTGTAGAAGCAATCGAAGAAAGTACAAAAAGACCTGGATTTGAATCTAACATTCGTTGGATTTATATTGCTAAGAGAGATGTTTTTAGTAAAGCTAAGGGTAATGCAATCGCTTTTTCATATTTATCTCAGTTTGGTTCTCAAGATTTAAACTATTTAGTTCCTGATGGTAAAACAAAAACAAGTGCTTATTATTTTCTGACTGATTATAGAAAGGCTCTTCGAAAAAGAGCTATTCTTCGAAAATATAAAAGAAGGGAATTTGATAAAAAGGGTTATGTTTTTAATACGCAAGAATTGGCTACTATGTATCATTTCCCAACCTTTGAAGTTGTCGCTCCGATGGCTCCTCGAATTGATGCTAAGAGAGGCAAACCTCCTACAGGTTTGCCAGTTTAGATTTCGGTTATTTAAATTTATTATTCTATGGTTATGGAAAAAGATATTACTTATTTTGCGAAAACAAATTTCAGAGGGACGGATCATGTTTTTGGTATAAAAGAAGATGATCGCAGAAGACATACTTATGTGATTGGAAAAACTGGTATGGGTAAAACGAATCTTTTGGAAAATATGATAATTTCTGATATAAAAGCAGGAAGAGGTGTCGCTGTTATTGATCCTCATGGAGATTTAGCTGAAGCGGTGCTAAATTTTGTTCCAGCATCAAGAATTAATGATGTCGTTTATTTTAATCCAGCAGATGTGGATTATCCGATTGCTTTTAATGTAATGGAACAGGTTGATTCAAAATATAGACACCTTGTTGCTTCGGGATTGATTGGTGTTTTTAAAAAAATATGGGCTGA
>JAGLSJ010000035.1 GCA_023270095.1 Minisyncoccota bacterium | reverse complement strand
AAACTTCTCCATCCTCAATCACAATTGGAATTGGAAATTTCTCATCATAAACAAATTGTGAACTTGAAGTAATGAAATAAACATATTCTCCAATCATTCTTGAACTATTCAAACTTCCTTCTAAGTCATAGCTCTTTTTTTCTATTGGATTATTTCTGTCGGAGATATCATAAATTTTCAAATATGAATATGTTGAAAATCTGTTTCGAGGAAGAATGTCTTTATATTCTTGAATATTATAAGAATAGTTTTGTCCATATACCAAAATTTTGTCACTATTAATATAAATTCCGCTTGGAGATGAATCAAGTTTTATTCGAGAAACTTCTTTGGCATTTTCTACGGGAGCCGCCTCAATAATAACAACATCATTTCCAGAAACCGTATAGATATATTTGCCGTCTGTTTTCACAATGTCACCCTCATCGACTCCAGTAATTTGAACATTTGTCGTCGAATAATCATTCCCATCCAACGAACTATTCAAATCCACTGGCACACCACTTGGCGCTTCCGCACTGCCCCATTCACCAATCGAACTTGAATCTTCTAATGTCATTTCCATATTTTTTCGCACCTGAACGCCACCAATAAAATCATTGCTATAATAACTATTCATATTTGCAATCTCAATTTCATCAAGAAAATTCTTCATTTGATTATAGTCTTCAAATTTTTTCACAGTACCGCTTTCATTTTCATTTACTGGATTTAATCTGTTGCGATTTATAAAATAGAAAATAAACACACCCATTAAAACAACAACGACAAAACCTATTATTAAAAGCGCGCTATAATCTTTTCTCTTTTTATTCTTAAAACTGTTTTGGTTCTGATTAACGGACGAAGGACTAGCAATTATTTTATCTATTTTTTTATCCTCTATATTATACCCAGAATCTTGTTCCATATTTTTTAATTAAAAATTAATATTTTAAGAATGTAGAAAAATGTTTTTTATGTCTGTCATTTCGAACCCGACTAGGGTGAGAAATCTAAAAGTAATACTATGCCAGAAATAAGAAAGGTTTAGGTAAGACTTGTTTAGTTTACAGATCTCTCAATCGCTTCACTCATTTCGAGATGACAAAGTGCTCTTCTATAGTCTAATTTTATAAATAAAATTTATTTTATTCTATCTGTTTCAGTAAGATAGTCCTTCAGCGCCTCTTCCCAAGACCTCATCGGAGAAAGTTTTGTATTAACGAGCATCGAATATATCGGTCTCTTAGCTGGCGTTGGAAATTCTTCTGTTTTTACTGGTTTGACATTTGGCTTCAACCCCGCAAACTCAAATATTTTCAAAGCAAACTCATACCAGCTACAATGATTTGAGTTTGTAATATGATAAATTCCAGAAGGTTTATTTTCATTCACCATTTCTCGAACTTTATAGGCTAAATCTTTTGCATATGTTGGAGATCCAAACTGATCATTTACAACTTTGATGTCTCGCTTCTCATTAGCAAGACCAATCATTGTTTCTACAAAATTTTTTCCATTCTTTCCAAAAAGCCAAGAAGTCCTAATTAAATAATGCCGAGGATTGATGTCTGTAATTAATTTTTCTCCCAAAACTTTTGACCTACCATACAAAGTTATTGGTTTAGTGACTAAATAATCTTCCTTATAGCCAAGATGGTTTTCTCCGTCAAAAACATAATCGGTGCTGAAATGAATCAAAAGAGCGTCAATTTCCTTACAAATTGTCGATAAAAACCCCACAGCACATCCATTCACTTTATAAACTGCATCTTTTTCGCTTTCCGCCCTATCAACTGCCGTATAAGCAGCAGAATTGATGACAATATCAGGTTTCAATTTGCCAATCTTTTTTATTACGTCGTCTCTTTTGGTTATATCAATTTGCTCTCGATCCCACAAAAAAAGTTCGTTACCTTCAGAAAAAGCTTCCACAAGTTCATATCCTAACATTCCTTTAAAGCCTAATATTAATATTTTCATTTTATAATTATATATTTGTTAAATTGTCATTCTGAACAATGTCATGCTGAATTTATTTCAGTATTGATTCAGAATCTTTTATAGTGTAGGTTTTTATTCACCTACAAATCATAAAATTAGTGATAGCAGATGATAGATTCTGAAATGAATTCAGAATGACAGATTATATTTTCTGTATATTTTAAAATAAACTAACTTCGTCGGTGAATTTCTTAAAAAATTAAACGAAAATTCCACTTACCACTACAATAATCGCATAAGAAAGCAAGCTTAACATCAAGCCAATTATTGCATAAGTTATAATTCTTTTTGCCTTTCCTTGAGTCTCTGGATTTGCGCCAGACGATACATACAAAACTCCACCGATAATTAAAAATAATAAAGTAATACTACCTATCCAAGACAAAACTACTTTAATCGTATCATTTAAAACGACAACGACATCTTTGTCAAAATAGTCTAGTTTCGAATGTCCTCCAGACGGAGGAGGAGGTGGTGGTGGAGGTGGTATAAGCGTCACTGAAACTGTTGCTGTGCAAGTTGTCGTAGCTCCATTATTATTAAAAGCCGTTATAGTATAGGTGGTCGTGGTGTTAGGCATAACACCAACTCCGACTACATTATCAACAGTCACAACTCCGACTGGAGGAACAACACTAATACTGACTGCATCAGTAGTAGTCCAAGTTAAAGTTGAAGAATTTCCCAAAAATATTAAATTAGGAGAAGCAAGGAAAGAATCACAAGTAGGCATAATAGTAGACTCAACTCCGAATATAATATTTGGAGAAGCTTCTGGTAAGAATTTCCAAGAGTTTAGCACTAATCCATTATTATGACGTATTGTTTTCCATATTTTTATTTTTGATGTACCTGCAGGGATATCGTATATGAATGTACCAAAATTAGGAAAAGTTATTGCACCAATATTAACCCAAGCCCCTCCAGTCCATGCCTGAGTTGTTCCGATTGCAACATTAAACCCACCCCACGAACCGTATTCAACTTCCAACCTTTTATATGAAGTGACACCTCCAAAATCTTTAATTAACCAACAAATCTGATTAGAATTTGGAGTACACGTTTGATAAAAATTAGTTATTCCCCAAGGTGGTATTTCTACATGCCATGTATAACCTAACGCCGCCGCATTTCCTCCGTCAACATTATCATTAGTCCCAAAATCATCAAATAGGACTACAGGAGTGGCAACACTAGAAGAACTCACTGTTACATTTCCATAATACATATAAAAATTTGTTGTTCCTAAATTTACAATTTTCACCCAAATTACAGAAGTACCTCCACTTACCCACGATTCCACCCAATAATCTTGAAGTGTTGTTCCGTCATTCGCAGTAAATCTCAAATCATCACCATCTGTTTGTATTTTTGTATAATCAAAATTAGCATTTGTAAGCTCAATCTTAATCTGCTGATTTACAATAGTAGTTGGAGAACTTAATGTAATCTCTTTTCTATAATTCCAAGACCCATCATACCACGTTGCTGCACTTGCCCGATTAGTTAATTCGGTAAACCCCAAAAACATTGAACTAAGTAGGGTAAAAAATATAAAAATTAAAATTTTTATCTTATTTTTCATAATTATAAAAGGTTAAGGTTGCACAAAAAACTTATCCATTAATTCAACTATCGCGAATGAGACTAAAGTTAATATAATTCCCAAAATAGCATAAGTTATAAGTTTTTTTGCCTTAAGCTGACCATCTGGATTTGAACCTGAAACGATATAATATATACCACCAAAAACGAGCATCAGAAGAGCAATTCTTCCAGCAATAGATAAAATAAACAATATTAAATCATTTATAATATCAACAACTAATTTATCTCCAATAGAAAAAGAACCCGCTCCAAAAGCAGGATATGCTAACAATAAAAAAGCTGAAGCTGAAATTACAAATAATATTTCTTTTTTTCTAAACATATCTCATATAAAAAATAAACGTTTATTATATTATATAACAAACGTAAAAAACTTACAATAAAAATTATTAAAATTTAATATCTCAACAAGCTGTTTCGTCTCCCTTAATCATCACTACAAAAGTTTTGAAAATAAGAATAAAGTCCAAAAATAAAGACCAGTTTTCAATATAATATATATCAAGTTTTGCTTCTTTTTCAAAGTCTAAATCAGAACTTCCGCTGATTTGAGCCATCCCAGTCATTCCAGGTTTAATCGTCAATGATTTTCGATGACATTTTTTATATTTGGCAATTTCTTCTGGTTCATGAGGTCTTGGTCCAACCAAGCTCATCTCGCCTTTCAAAACATTAAACAGTTGCGGAAACTCATCAAGCCGAGTTTTTCTGATAAATTTTCCAACTCTCGTAATTCGTGGATCATTTTTCATTTTGAAAAGTGGACCCTCCCCTCTTTCATTTAGTTTTTCAAATTCCGGTTTCAAGTTTCCATTTTGATCATATTTCATTTCATGAGCATTTTCAATCATAGAACGAAATTTAAAAAGTAAAAATTTTTTTCCTCTAGAAATTCTTTCTAACCTTGCATACACAGGACCAGCGCTATCAAATTTAATAATCAAAGCCACTAAAACAAAAAAAGGAGAAAATAAAATAATTCCAGCTAAAGATCCAAAAACATCCACCCCTCTTTTTATCACTTTTCCCCAGCCATCTAAAGGAGTTCTTTTTACTTCAATAAGAGTTATATCTGAAATTGTCCTCATTTCAAAAAGCGTGGCTTGAGCCTGAAACATATCTGGCACAAACTTAAAATCAATATTTTCTTCTTGACAAAAATCAAGAAGTTCCTGAATTCTTTCTTTTGAAACATCTGAGGAGCACAAAATTATTTCATCAATTCCTGGATCTTTATTGATTTTTTCCAAATCCTCAATTCGAAAATTTCTCAATTTCCGAATTATCTTATATCCCAAAACTGAATTATTCTTGATTTCATTTTGGATTGTTTTAACTGCGCCATCATCACCCAAGAGAACAAGTCGATGAAAACCAAACTTAAATTTGCTTGCCGCCCATCCTTGAATAAAACGAATAACTACTCTGCCGAAAATAACTGTCAGAATTGCAAAAATCCAACCTGCAAAAAAAATAAAGCGAGATGAAAACATATCTCGTTGCATAAAAGTTATAAAAATCAAAAACATAAAACTAGCAGAAACAGCAAGAACAATATGAAACATCTCCTTCCAAAATTTACGAACACTATTATTGCTGTATAATCCAATAAGCGCGAATGAAATAATAAAAATTGGAGAAACTGCAAAAATAATTTCCATAAAATTTCCAAAAGGAAGATCAAAAACGATTGGTCTTAAAAAGGATAGTTCCGAACTAAATCGAAGAGAATAGGCAAGAATTCCAGCCAAAAATATCATCAAAAAATCTACAGGAACTAAAAGGACATTAAAAAATAATTCTGATTTTTTCATAATTAAGTAAGATTACTTCTGTTGATATTATTATACTATAAAAAAGGCGACGAAAAAACTTCAATTCAAAGACAACAAGCAATAAGCCGAATTCTGTTCCTTGAATAAATCCAAGGCGACAATCATCTATCTAGCCCCAACATTGCTGAGGGGGTCATGCGAACTACTTTTTCTCTGAAAAATTCCAGAGTTTGTTCTTGCACCAGGCAGGGTTTACCATCACTTGCCGTCACCGACAAGGAAAGAATATAGCTTCAAATCACAAAAGTAATTCAAAACACTATTCAACTTTTCACATTTCTCTTGATTACTCAAGATAGTATAGTCTCTGTGGCACTTTCCCTATTTCAACGAATCGAAACGGTTGCCGTTAGCAACTGCCTACTTCGTATAAATAAATTTATACGGGTGTTCGGACTTTCCTCTCAATTATTTTTAAAAAACAAAAGAGCGATTATCTGGCTTATCACCTTTGAATTAAAGTTTTTTAGCCTATTTTATTATAGGGAAAATTAGATTTTTGTCAATGCAATAACCCCACAAGGCTTATACAATATTAACGCAATCAAAAACTACCTTATATCTCTACAAAAAATCAATAATCCGATCTGCTTCGTCTCCTACAACCTTTCCATCATATTCTCCACTATGAGCAGTTTCTTTCCCGTAACTTGGTCTTTTTTGATCAAGATG
>JAGLSJ010000034.1 GCA_023270095.1 Minisyncoccota bacterium | reverse complement strand
TTCATCCTGTCTCTGTGATTCTGGTAGATTTTCAGCCCAAGTTGGTATATGACATTCAGGCCATCTTGGCTGTTTTTGACCCAAAGACAAAACAATTTTCACTCCTCTTTTTTCCGCTTCTGAAATTTGCCAATCCAAATCTTCAAAGAAATATTCTCCTCTTTCATTTTCAACTTCATTCCAATACGACGGCAACCGAACCTTTTTTACTCCCGCATCATCCAAAAGCGCCAGATATGTCTCTCTCCAATCAAGTCCGAGATGTTGCGCAAAAGCCTTACTGAAAGTGACGCCATAAACAACTTTCATATTTTGCCTCGGCATCAAAAGAGCAACAATAGTAATTAACATTGAAAAAAATATAAAAAATATTATTATATTCTTTTTTGAAAACAATTTTCGTTTATTTTTTTTATTATTTGAAAATAAATTAAACTTCATAATTATTTATTTCTTTATGCTTTTTAAATTTATTATTTTGAATGATAACAAACTTTTTATCAAATCCCCTAAAGTAAAAAATCTTTTCAGTTTTAGGTTCGTGTTATTGACATTATTAAATATTTCAATTATATTATTTACAGTTAAAATATGCGGAGGCGTATAAAATGAGTGAAAATAAAAGAGAAGACTTTAAAATGATGATTGAATTTGGAATAATTCAAGGAGTATTGCTTGCTTTTATAGTGGCTATTTATACCTATTTAATAGGAAATCTTATTTTTTTCATGTTTCAATTGTCAAATAGCCCATATGCTATTATTTTAACGAGTTTTGCTTGGGCAATATTTTCAATAATAATAGGGTTCTTCTCCGAATCTCAAGATTCAGAGAGAATGTGGTCTTATGGCGGTGTATCATTTGTAAGTTATATTATTTCAGCAGGAATATTAAATTATTTATACAACACAATAATTACGCTACTTTCTTTGCCATATAATTCATTGCCGACTATGGAGCTGATTATAATCATCTTTGTAGGAATTATTATTGGCGTCTTTATGGAATCGGCAACATCAGTTCTCGCTATCTTTAAAATAAAAGAGGCGGAAACATGAGCAGGACTCAATCCCTTGCTCTTTTTTTATGACCCAATCGCCAGCAAAAACAATCCCACACCAATTACAACAATTGCCACAATTTTTCTTCTGAGTAATCTTTTATTGAGTTGTTCGTGGAAAAGACTTGGTATTTTTCTGGAAAGAATGATTGCAAAAAACAAAACAAAAACATATTGGAATGCTTGCAAGGAATTGATAATTGAAACTTTACTACCTTCAATTGAAATCGCATAAAAAATCATAATAGCTGCCACGGCTGCCAAAATTTTGTTTGGAATAAATAAATAGGCAGTTCTTTTTTTGATTGTCTCAGGAGTAGAAAATATTTTTTCTCGATTACTTTTTGAAATAAGTAGAAAAATCGAACCTAAGAATCCACCAAGCTGCAGGAGAATAAATCCATCAAAAAATTCTACATCCAAATATAAAAGTTTTATTAAAGTATAATAAAGAGCAAACAAAAATCCAGCTGAAACTGCCAATTTAAATCCAGGAAAAAGAGAAAAAATTCCGTGACTATTTTTGAGAGATAGTAAGAATCCTCCAACAACAAAAAAGGCAAAAGCAAAAAGCTGAACGACTGTCAAAAATTCTCCCAAAATTATATATGAAAGAACAACAGTGAAAATTGGAACAGTTGCGCCAATAACTGGCACAACTCTGGAAGCCTCGCTTATCTTCAGAGCTCTATAAAAAATCAACAATGTCAAAATAAACAAAGCGCCAGTTCCAACACCAATCAAAAAAAGTTTACCATTTGGCAAAGTAAATCCAATAAATGGAATCAAAAATAGAAATAGAACTTGAAAAACTCCAGAGTAAAAAGTGTAAGCAACTGGCTTTAAGACCGTATTCGAAACGAGGTGTTTGTCAGTAATGCTAACAATTGCATTAAAAAAATGAGCAACAATAGTTATGGCAATCCAAGTCATTTATTTTAAGTTATAACGAATTATTTTTACAAATTTCTGCATAATCATATGCGCTCTGACGAATTTTCGCCTCTAATCCATTTTGATAATCAATTTCAACAAGTCCAAATCTTTTTGCAAAACCGCTATCCCATTCAAAATTATCAACCAAAGACCAATACATATAACCTCTTACATCCACCCCATCTTCAATTGCTTTGTGCATCCACTTTAAATGCTCTTTGATAAATTCAGATCTCTTCTCGTCCTTGGAATCAGCAATTCCATTCTCCGTAATATAAATCGGCTTATTATATTTTTTCATATCCTTCAAAACAAAATGTAATCCTTTTGGAAAAATTTCCCAATTCATATCTGAAACTTTTTTATTTTCATTGTCAATTTTAACAAAAGGAAAAGAAAAAGGTGTGAGTTTAATTCTGTTATGAAAGTAATAATTAACTCCAATAAAATCAGAATGCTTTTTTATAAATTTTGAAAAACTATGGTTTGTTATGAAATTTGAAATTTTTACCAAAATCTTATTTACAGATGATTTTTTATTATACGCATCTGAATAGCAATAATTTTGAGCGGTACCAACTTTCGCATTTTGATTAATACTGTGTATAGTATTATATGCTTTTTTATGAGCTCTTACAAAATTAATAAACACTAGAGGAACAAGAAATGATTTCTTTTTTTGTGGTGGAAATCTACCTTCAATGTAAGCAAGAGAAAGATATACCATTGGCTCATTAAGTGTTACCCAAAAATCAACAAGATCATCAAGTTCTTCCGTCACAAATTTTGTAAAACTTTCAAAATATTCAGGAAATTTTATATTGTGCAATCCACCTTTTTCAGAAAGCCAAAGAGGCAGTGTAAAATGCCAAATTGTCACCATTGATTTTATATTTCTTTTTTTGAGTGCTCGCAAAACTTTCCGATAGTGCTCAATTTCTTTTCGATCAAATTTTCCCTCGCTAGGTTGAATTCGAGACCACTCCAAAGAAAATCGATGAACATCGTGATTTAGATCTTTTGCTAAATCAAAATATTTTTCATATTGATTATAATAGTCGCAAGACTTGCCAGCTGGAAATTTTTCTGACCAATCACAATTTTCAATTCCGCCCTCAACCTGATATGAAGAAACCGCCGCCCCCCATAAAAAATCTTTTGGAAATTTTCGAATTTTTTTTGACATAAAATATACTATTGAATATATCTTTATTATACACTAATTTTGAAATAAAAAAATGTCAGAACAACTTAGAAATTATTATTTTTCAAGACACCTAAAATTCAATATAAATTATATAATTCAAGATCTATTCACTATCCTCATCTTTCAACTCTTTCTTAATTTCCTCAAATTCATTTTCAACTTCTTTCAGCTGTTCTTTACTTGCCTTGATAAGCTTCACGCCTTCTTTCACTTTTTCAAGTCCTTTTTCAATATCAACTTCTTCTTGAGATTCGAACCACCCAACAATACTTTCAAGTTTTTTAAGAGATGCGCCTAAATTTTCTTTTTTCATATTTTTTATTTAACAAATTTATTTCAATTTTTTCTTTAAAATTTCTTCTGCCATTTGTGGATTTGCCTTTCCTTTACTTTGTTTCATTGTTTGACCGATTAAAAACTTGATAGCATTTTCTTTGCCGGCTTTATAATCTTCAACAGATTTTGAATTAGCTTCAATCACCTCTTCGACAATCTTTTCAATCTCACCTTCATCACTCATTTGAGCTAAACCCTTTTCTTCAAGAATATTTGATGGATCCCCTCCTGTTTTATACATTTCTCCAAGCATTGTTTGAGCGCCACTACTTGAAATTTTACCTTCTTGAATAAGCGTAATAAACTCCGCAAAATTTTCTGCTGTAATTTTACAACAATGAACTGAGTGATTTTCAACATACAACAATCTTTGCAGTTCAGTTAAAATATAGTTAGCAGTTAATTTTGTTAATTTATCAATTAAATCCCCATCAATCCCTTTTGCATCAACCCAAGTCCTCAGTTCTGAAATAATATCTTCAAAATAATTTGCCAGTTCCTTGTCTTCTGAAAATATTTTTGCATTTTCTTCGGTTAATTTATATTGATTTATAAATCTATATTTTTTCATAAGTGGCAATTCTGGAATACTTTCTTTTATTTTTTCAACATCAAAAACTCCTGCCTCTTTTGAAAGATCAAGCGGTGGCAAATCAGGTTCTGGAAAGTATCGATAATCGTGCGCTTCTTCTTTTTTTCTCTGAGAATATGTCTCTTGTTTGTCTGCATTCCATCCTCTTGTTTCTTGCAAAATTTTTCCTCCATCATCCAAAACTTCGGACTGTCTTTTGATTTCATATTCAATTGACCTTTCGACCGCTCTAAATGAATTCAAATTTTTAATTTCAACTTTTGTTCCAAACTCCTTTTGTCCTTCCGGCTTCAAACTAATATTAACTTCACATCTCATATGACCCTTTTCCATATCAGCATCTGAGACACCAATATACCTTACAATAAGCTGAAATTGTTTACAAAATTCTTTTGCTTCAGTCGACGATGTAATCTCTGGTTCTGTTACCAACTCCATTAAAGGTGTTCCAGCACGATTCAAATCAACCAAAGAATAATCAGCTCCTTTTGGATGAAGAAGTTTCCCCGTGTCTTCTTCGAGATGGATTCTAGTTATTCCAATTTTTTTATCATTAATCATAACAGTTCCATCTTCACAAAGCGGTTTGTCGTATTGCGAAATTTGATAGCCCTTTGGCAAGTCTGGATAAAAATAATTTTTTCGATCAAATTTTGAAAATTCTGCAATTTTACATTCAAGAGCTAGACCCGTTTTTACAACATATTCAACCGCTTTTTTGTTTGCAACAGGCAATGTTCCCGGTTGACCCATGCAAATCGGACAAACATTCTTGTTCGGTTTGGTCTCATCAGGATTATTTGCGCAAGTACAAAACATTTTTGATTCTGTCTTAAGCTCAACATGAACCTCCATTCCAATTACTGCTTCGTATTTCATATCTTAAAAAATTATTTTATTAAAGTTTTCCAATTTTTTTTATAATATTCGAACGCATAATCAAATTCTTTCTTTGTGCTAATTTTATCTACTAACTTACTCAGCCTTTTTGTAAGTTTTGTATAAGTCTCATCTTCTTCTCCAGGCGGAACCATTTTTTCAATCTCGATAATTTTTCCATATCCCTTTGTGTCATCTAGTAAAACTTTAACATCATCTTGTTTGAATTCCAGTCTTTTTCTCAGCCATTTAATCTCAATCTCACATCCAAGAGATTCAAAAAGTTTTTGTGTATTTTCAAAATCTTCAATATTAATTCTAATTTCAAATTCTTCTCGATGATTATCATGTAATTTTCCTTTTTTGAGTATAATATAAGCACTATTCTCATCTTTTCGCAATCTCAAATCTTTGCCTCCTGAAAAATATATCGTTTCTTCATTTGTTTCTTTGATCAATTCGGCATTAATATTCAATCTAGACAACAAATTTTTATACTGATCATCCGTCACAAAACTTCTGACTTCAACTTCAATATTACAATTTTCCATTAATTTTCATTGATTATTATATTTTCATTATATCACATAAAAATAATAAAAAAAGTAGGGAAACGATTTAATATCGCTCCCCCTTGCAACAGCTAGACGTTGTGTTAGCCTGCTATCGCAAATATTGCACAAAAACCTGGTCCTCCTGCATTCTGCAGGAGATCTGTGGTTCTGTCGGTAATTTTAGATCGTCTTGACATCATTTCTCTCACCTCCCGTAAACTTTATCAATTTATATACAATCTATCACAGCCTTAAAAAATAATCAAGACTCTTACAACGACCACCAACCCTGTCGGTGGTATTGCCAACTAAACGACGTCCTTTTATTCTACCAATGCAGATAATAAAAACCTACACTTTAAAAGATTCTGAATCAAGTTTAGAATGACAACTTATGTTTTCTGTATATTTTAAATTGAGCTGATTTCGTCGGTGAATTTCTAAAAGATTAAACCAACTACCTACAAAAAAAGCGGGCTAATCAGCCCGCATTTTTTTATATCTTACTTCGCTTTATGTGTAATTCCTTCAACTGACCATCTTTAACTGAACTTGGACTGTCCATCATTAAATCTTTGCCTTTGCCATCTTTTGGAAAGGCATAAATATCGCGAATTGAATCGTAGTCACAAAGAGTCA
>JAGLSJ010000033.1 GCA_023270095.1 Minisyncoccota bacterium | reverse complement strand
CGCAATTTCTTCGCTCTGTTCACTGCCATCCTCATCCGCTATAAATATTTCTTGTTTTTGAAAATCACTATTTTCATTTTTTTCAACTTCCTCTGTAATTGCATCACGTTCTTCCATACTATCAGCCTGTGTATTTTTGTCAATATCAGTTTCGACATTCTTTTCCCTCAATTTATTTAATAAAAAAACAATTTTATTATCAAACCTTAAAAAACTAATTCGAATCTTTCGTAAAAATTTCTCAAACCATCTCCATAACAAATCAATTCTTTTTTGATATTCTTCTTTACTAATTCTATTTTTAAGTCTTTCATATAAATAGTAAAAATTTTTTTCTTCTTTATTTTTTTTCAAATCAGAAAAATTTTTATCATCCAAATTTTCTGTCTTAGGTATATTTTTACCAAAAATAATAACGATTATTCCAGTTGAAATAACAATAATGAGTTGAGGAATTAAATCAAATGACATATTTTGTTTTTCTTATTTTGTTTGATGTAAATTAAACCCTACTTGTAAAAATTTTATTTAAGTTCATCAACTGCAACTGTTTCCTTATTTCTATCTTCAAATTCAATTATAACCTCTTTACTAAGAACATTTTTTTCAACAACTTTTCCTTCCTTGCCTCCAATATTAAATTTTGCTCCAATCTGTGGCATCTTCTTTAGATTCTCTCTATATTGTTCTGCTTCAAACCCTAGACAACATTTCAATCTACCGCATAAACCAGAAAGCCTGTCACTACCCCGCTGACCCATTTGCTGTACTCTGGCATCTTCTGTTGTCACACTTTTCAAACTGCCAGAAAATTTAACACAACATAGTTCTCTTCCACACACGCCAAAACCATTTTTCCCTCTTGCCTCATCTCGAGATCCAATTTGCTGCAATCGAATTGATCTTTGAAATTTTTTTGAAAGATTCCTTACTAAATCTCGAAAATCCACTCGCTTTTCAGCAATAAAAGAAAAAATAACTTTTCCACCATCGAAACTAAAATGCGCATCAACTATTTTCATCGCCAGTTCCTTTTCCGAAGCCAAGTCTCTGCAAAGCTTAACTGCATCTTTGCATTTATCTCTATTTCTCTCAACTGTTTCAATGTCAATTGTCGTTGCTTTTCTAACTATATCAATAGTGTTTTCTTTGGTTTTAACATTTATTTTATCTATAATTGCGCTCTCTGTTTCGGAATCAACATTAACAATAATAATATCTCCCACCTCTAAGTCACAATCTCCAGAATCAAATATGCGAGAATTATCCCAAGGAAATATTTTTGCGCTTATTTTCATATTTTAATTTCAAATTTTTATATATTTAGACTATCTCAAATCTTGTAAATTTGCTTATCTTTATATTTTCCCCAAGCTTTGCAATTTTTTCTGTTAATAATTGCTCAACAGTAATATCAGGATTTTTTACAAACATTTGTGTTACAAAACAAAGTTCATCAAAATGTTTTTTTACTTTTCCTTCAACTATTTTCTCCGCAATATTCTCTGGTTTATTTTCTTTTTTAACCTCTTCTGCCAACTCTTTCTTTTTATCATTTATCTCTTCGGGATTTATTTCTTTATAATCAATATATCTTGGATTGTTAGCGGCAGCATGCATAGCTAAGTCATGAGCTAATTCTCGAAATTCTTCATTTTTTGCCACAAAATCAGTCTCACAAACAATTTCAACTAAAACGCCAACCTTACCATTACTATGAATATATGATCCGATATATCCTTCGCCAGTACTTCTACCACATTTCTTGTCTGCTACTTTTGAACCACTTTTTTGCAATACCACTATCGCCTTTTCAATATCGCCCTGGCTTTCTTCAAGCGCATTTTTACACTGTATCATACTCGCTCCTGTACGATCTCTTAATTTTTTAACTTCTTGAGCTGTAATCATATTTTTATATAAGTTTCTTAAAAACAATTATTGATAAACTACTATTTTTTAGCTTCAAGTATTGCATCAGAAATAGTATTAGTCATAATTCTAATTGATCCTACCGCATCATCATTAGCTGGGATTGGATAATTAATTAAACTTGGATCGGTATTCGTATCAACAACTGCAATCATAGGTATATTCTTTGATTTTGCCTCAATAACCGCTGTTTGGTCTTCCTTTATATCAACCAAAAAAATTGCTTCAGGAAGTTTTTTCATATTTTTAATACCACCAAATTTTTTCTCAAGTCTTATAATTTCTCTATCAATTTCAAGTCTTTCTTTTTTATTATATTTTTTTTCAAGCTCACCGCTTTCTTTTTGCTCTACCATTGTTTCAAGTCTTTTTATACTGGTTACAATTTTTTCAAAATTTGTAAAAGTGCCACCAAGCCATCTTTCTGTAACATAAGGCATACCACATTTTTCTGCAGCTTCTTGAACCACATTTTTTGCTTGTCTCTTTGTGCCAACAAAAAGAATTACACCATTATTAGAAGTAATCTCCTTGGCATATTTAACAGCTTCATTAAGATGCGATATTGTTTTACTTAAATCAAATATATTTATACCATTTCTCATTGTAAAAATATATTCGTCCATTTTGGGATGTTTTTTGGCTTTTTTATGACCAAAATGTACTCCCATCTTAAGCATATTCATCATGCTTAAATTCTCGTTTTGTTTATCACTCATTTTTTTCCTTTCCTGTTAAATACATATCGATTTGAAATTGAAACTAATATCAAACAAGGATATTTACCTTTTGAATGTATCAACATTGTCATTCCTGACAAATTTAAAAATTAAAAACACACAGAGGTCTATCAACCTTAATGCTAGAAACAAGTATAACATAACAATAAAATATTGCAAGGGACTGTTAAAATATGACGATTTAGACACAAATAACAAACTAGAATGGAAATAATACATTTTACAGAAATACCTTGAATGTCATTGAAACAAAACGAAAAATCCTAAAACTATATGCAAAGAGCTTAATTACGGGATTGCTGTGCTCTTGTCGTCGCTCGCAATGACAATAATATTTTATATTTCGTAATTTAAAGGAAATATAATTAAGATAAACTATTTTAAAAATAAAGAATGTTGCAAATATAATAAATTACACTTCCATAATATACATAAAATTTGTCAGAAATTCAAAAAAGTATTATAATAAAAGCGTTATCTATATAAAAAATAAAAAATGAATAAAAAAGTTAAACAAATAAAAATTGACATACGAGAGGTTGTTTTTTCAAATGAAGAAGGGAAGTCATTTTGCGATATTTTTATCTATGAGCCAGAAAATATCGACGAACAATCGCTTGGGAGCTTATACATATTAGGAGAAGTTGTTAATTTCCCTAGTAATTCATCTTATCTTATAAATCTTTTGGCATCAATTGCCAAAAAAGAATTTTATTCAGATTCAAAAAAATCAACGACAGAAAGTCTAGAAGCTAGCCTGCATAAAGTTAATTCAACTCTTTCTGACATGGCCGAACAAGGAAACATTGACTGGATTGGAAATTTAAATATGATTTTTTGCGCATATAAAAACGAAGAACTTCACCTTTCTCAAGCTGGAGAAATTAAGACTATGCTAATTAGAGATAAACAAATAACCGATATTGGAAAAAATGTTATATCTGAAACAAATTCTCATCCAATTAGAACATTTGCTAATATTGCTAGCGGAGAACTGGAAATTGGCGATTTAGTGCTGTTTGCGACACCAGAACTTTTTAATGTATTTTCAACAGAAAAATTAAAGCAGCTATCATCTTCACTAGATACTGAAGATCTTGCGGGAGCTGTGCAAGATGCAATCGAAAAAGAAAAAGATGTCAACACGATGGGGCTATTTATTATGAAAGTTGGGGAAGAGAAAGAGGAAGAATTCACTCATGTTGAAATCAAATCACAAATCACGACAGAAAAAGAAGAAGCTGTTCCGATGCTTCAAGAAGAAAAAACAAAGAAAGATGAAAATATTTTTCTAACAGAAAAATCAGAAAACGAGAAAGAGCTTGTCAATGAAAAGAGAATAAGCCTGGAAGATATTATAAAAGAATATGAAGAAGATAATAAAAATGATTTTGAAAATAAAAAAAATCCAGAACTGAAATTAGAGAAAATAATTGAGGATCGTGAAAAGATTGAGTTTCTAGAAAAAAACAATTTGAACGAGGAACAAAAATCCGAGGAAACAAATAAATTTTTACAGGCATTAGACGAAGATCAGAAGACTAACCTTCTTAATAATATTTCAAATAAATTAAAAAGTCTTATAAATAAAGAAAGTTTATTACATGTTATAGACAAAATTAAAAGGATTATATTTAGTCTCAAAAAAATATTAGAAAGAGATGATGTTAATCAAGATCCAACTCAAGAATTAGCTTCATTATCAAAAAGAAAAAAGCTTATTCTGGCTACTTTTATTTTAATTCTCATTATATTGACAGGAGGATTACTGTCAGAGATTAAGAAAAAGTCAGATGAAGAAAATTTACAAAATTATCAAAATTTGATTATCAAGGTCGAAGAAAAAATAAGCCAGGCAGAGATTGAATCAATAAATAGTCCGTCTGATGCTAGAGGATATTTATTAGAAGCAAGGGAAATTATCAAAGAAAAAAATTCTTCTCTTACTGGAAAGACTTATCAAGATTTAAACAACAAAACAAATAGCTTGATTAACAAAATACAAAATCAGCTTGATATACTTGATCTTGTAGAAAAGATAGAAAATCCCGTAATCACAATTGACTTAAGTCAATTCGAAAGCACTAAAAATGCAGAGAAAATATTTGAAAACGATAAAGAGTACTTCATTCTCGGTCAAGATAATATGATGTTTTCTGAAATAAGTCTTGCTGAAAAAAGTGTGAAAAATTTTGATATTGGAAATATTGATCATATCAAAAATCTTGATATTTCTTCGAATATGAAAAAAACCAACGAAATCATTTTCCTAAAAAATAAAAATGAGATAGAAATTTTAAATTCAAACAAAAAAACAATCACTAGCGAAAGCATAAATTTTATTGACAACGCTTTTGCAACCAAAGATATCGCTTCATACAGCAACTATCTATATTTTCTAAGCCCAGAGTCAAGCCAAATTTATAAGTATAAACGATTGACAAATGGATTTGACGAAGGAATACAATGGCTTACGGGAGAAGTAGATATCAAAGATTCTGTTTCAATAGCAATAGATGGATCAATCTATCTGTTAAATTCCGATGGATCAATTAACAAATTTAGGACAGGAAATCAAGAATTATTTGCAATTGAAATTCCAAGCAACCCAATCCCTTCTACTGCCAAAATATACACAAATTCAAATCTAAAATATCTCTATGTTACCGATTTAGAAAATAAGAGAGTTCTTCTATTCAACAAAACAACGGGCAATTTGGTCAAACAATACACAAGCGAAAAATTTCATAATATAAAAAATATTGTTATTGATAGTAAAGAAGAAAAGATTTATATTCTAAACGGAAATGAAATATTTGAGATTGAAATTAAAATATAAGATTGAATATTAATGTAATCCTTGTAATTCAGGCTTTAGTCTATAATCACAAATTACAAGTTAAAACCTGAACTCCAGTGAGATTTTTTATTAAAGATAATAAATTTTACACTTTATAATTCAAGAAAACATACAAAAAAAATAGGAGAATTAAATCCCCTATTTTTTTATTCCTATTTTGAAAAACTTATTTCAAATTTACAGTTGCACCAGCATCTTCCAATTGTTTTTTCAAAGCTTCAGCTTCATCTTTTGGAGCTTTTTCTTTGATAACTCCAGGAGCTGCATCAACAATATCTTTCGCGTCTTTCAATCCTTTTCCTGTAACTTCTCTTACAATCTTAATGATAGCGATTTTCGCATCACCAGGAGCAACAAGTTCAACATCAAATTCTGATTTTTCTTCTACTTCTTCACCTGCGGCTGCACCAGCTTGTGGCATTGCCATCATTGCTGCAGGAGCTGCTGCTGAAACACCAAATTTTTCCTCAAGAACTGTTACCAGTTCTGAAAGATCAAGAACTGTTAATTCTTCAATTTGTTTTACCAAATCTTTGAATTTTGCAGGAACTTCAACTTCTTTTTTTTCTTCTTTTACCTCTGCATCTGCAGTAGTTGTTTTTTCGTCTGACATAATGTTTTTCCTTTCTTTTAAAATTTAATTAAATTATTTAAATTATTCTTTTTTATCATCACTTATTGCTTTTACAACATTTACAAGCCCTCGCAAATTTCCACTTAAAACATTAACGAATCCTGAAACTGGAGCCTTAATTGTTCCAACCAATTGTGCTCTAAGTTGATCTTTGCCTGGTAGTACTGCCAAAGCTTTTATTTCCTTGGCATCGAGATATTTATTCGAGATATATCCTCCAGAAAGAATTAACTTCTTATTAGTCTTTGCAAATTCATTTGCAATTCTTGCTGGCGCAATTTCATCATCATATCCGATAGCTGTGCCAATTGGACCTTCAAGTTTTATATCGTCAACTCCTTCAATATTAACTTCCTTCAAACTCCTTCTTA
>JAGLSJ010000032.1 GCA_023270095.1 Minisyncoccota bacterium | reverse complement strand
ATATAGCTGTTTGTCCTGCTTTTTTGATATTTTCAACCAACCCGTTCTTTACCTCTTCTACAATTTCTTCAATTCTTGCTGGATGAATTCTACCATCATTCATAAGTTGCTCGAGTGATAATTTAGCAACTTGCCTTCTAATTGGATCAAATCCAGAAACAACAATTGTCAAAGGAGTGTCATCAATAATAATTTCAACTCCCGTAGCCTTCTCAAGAGTTTTTATATTTCTTCCTTCTCTTCCAATAACCCTTCCTTTCATTTCATCACTTGGCAAACTAACAGTAGAAGTTGTTGTTTCGGCCGTATGAGCTCCTGAATATTTTTGAATTGACTGAACAATAATATCATTCGCCCTTTTCTGCAAATCTTCAGCACCCTCTTCCTCTAGCTGTTTCATTTTTTTCAAAATGTCTACTTTTTGATCTTCTTCAACCTTTTTGATCAAAATCTGTTTTGCATCTTCTTGATCAAGTTGCGCAACTTTCTCAAGTTTTACAAGTTGTTCTTCTTTAATTTTTTTAACATCTTCTTTAATTTTCATTACTTGTTTCGCTTTGTCCTGAAGAACAGTTTTTTGTTTTTCAATTTCGCTATATTTCTGATCTAAACCTTCTTCCTTTTTTACAACCCTCTGCTCATTTCTATTAACCTGTCGATTTCTTTCAATTTCCTCATTCTTTGCGTCATCTAATATTTTTACTGCTTTATTTTTTGACTCAAGCAAAATTTCCGCTGCTTTGTCTTTTGCATCTGAAATTATCTTGCCAACTTTTCCTTCGGCTGTTTCCATCTGCTTCGAAGCAAAAAATTGCCGGCCGAAATAACCGATAACTCCACCAAAACTAAAAGCAACAAGACCTATGCCCAAAATTTGTATTACATCCATTTTTTATTTCTCCTAAATCAATCGGTCAAATACCGAGATATAATCTAAGATTTCTAACAATTTGTTATATTAAGCCATTAAAGCTATTTGCCTATATAATCTTTTCACCGCAATATAGCCCGTAATAAAGAATTTCTTTATTTAGGAAATTTAATAATTTATAATCTTTAATAAATAATTTTTGTTTCATTTTAGCAAATAATAACAGAATTAAGTAGAAATCAAACCTATCTCAAAAAATTTTCAACCAATAGATATTAATTGTTAATTATGTCTTTATCTTATCAGATACAATCAAAACTGTCAAAGATGTCTAAATTTAAATAATTTCTTGCTTCAAAGGCTAGATGTGATAAAATATAGACACTCTATTTAATATTTATGATTATGAAAAAAGAATCGTATTTATATAAAAAACTTGAAAATAACAAAGTTCAATGTAGCACCTGCTCACATAGGTGTTTTATTTTGCCTGAAAAATACGGCATTTGTGGAGTTCGAAAAAATATTAATGGAAAATTATATGCTTTGAATTATGGAAAAGCAATCTCAAGTAATATTGATCCAATTGAGAAAAAACCTCTTTTTCATTTTCTACCAAAAACAAATTCATTTTCAATTGCAACTGTAGGTTGTAATTTGAGATGTGGAAATTGTCAAAATTGGCAAATTTCACAACTTGTAAAAACTGATAAAAATTTACTGAGAATTGGACAAGAATTGACTCCAAAAGATATAGTGCAAAGAGCAATAGAAAATAAATGTCAAAGTATATCATATACATACACCGAACCAACTATCTTTCTAGAATATGCGCTAGATACAATGAAAATTGCAAAAAAAGCAGGTATAAAGAATATTTGGGTGACAAATGGTTTTATGAGCATTGAAACCCTGAAATTAATCAAACCATATCTTGATGCTGTTAATGTGGATATAAAATCATTTGATGATAAATTTTATATAGATATCTGTGGCGCAAAAGTTAATCCGATTTTAGAAAATCTGAAATGGATGAAAAAGAATAAAATTTGGATTGAAACCACTACGCTTATAATTCCCAATTTTTCTGACGATGAAAAAATGCTTAAGAATATTGCAAAATTTATTTTTAAAGAACTTGGCAGTGAAACACCTTGGCATATAAGTGCGTTTTCGGGAGCAATTTCATACAAGATGCAAGACATACCCAACACCCCTCTTCAAACAATTCAAAAGGCATATAAAATAGGAAAAAAATCTGGGCTCAAATATGTTTATGGAGGAAATATTTCTGGAACTTCTATGAAAAATACTTATTGTCCAAAATGCAACGAACTTGCCATAGAAAGAGTTGGATTTTATGTCAAAAAACTTGATAAACAAGGAAAATGTGCAAAGTGCGGAAAGAATTTGAATATAATCTCTAATTAATTTCTTTGAATTACAAAATAAATAAAAATATATGTTAAAATTTGCCTCAATTTGTCCTCATCCTCCAATTATGATACCTTCGATAGGAAAAAACCACCTTTCGGAAATTAAATCAACTCTCAAGGCCATGAATGAGCTTGGAAATAGAATTAAAAAAGAAGAAATCAGCACTATCGCAATCATATCTCCTCATGGTCCAGTTCAAATGGATACCATGTCAATAAATGGTAGTGAAACCATAAATGGTAATTTTCTTCAATTTGGCGATGATACCTCAATGAAAATTAAAAATAATCTTGATTTGGTTGGAAATATAAAAAAAATTTCTGAAATAAAAAATATTACAACTGAAATTGTGAGAGATAATATTCCTCTTGATCACGGAGTTATGGTGCCACTATATTTTCTCAAAAAACATAGTCCCGAAATCAAGATTGTTTCAATTGCCTTTTCCTATCTTGATTTTGAAAAACATTTTGAATTTGGTGAGGCAATTTATGAAGCGATAGAAACGATAGATGAAAATATTGCCTTAATTGCCAGCGGAGATCTCTCTCATCGTTTAATTCCAGAATCGCCTTCAGGATATTCTCCGAAAGGAAAAGAATTCGATGAACTTTTAATTAAATACCTTAAGAATAATGAAGTGTCAGAAATTATAAACCTCAATTCAGAATTAATTGAAAATGCTGGAGAGTGTGGCTTGCGTTCCATTATAATTTTACTCGGCGCACTTTCATCTTTAAAATATAAATTTCAAAAAATGAGCTATGAAGGTCCATTCGGGGTTGGATATCTAGTTGGAGAATTTAAATTATTAAAAAATAATAAATAAATTTTAATCCAGTCTTGACATTTAAAGAAACGTGTTAATCTATCTTTGTTTATATCACAAAAAAAATAAGGGATAAATAAAAAATACCCACAGAAGAAACTAAATAAAAGAAAAAATGAGCTCACTGCTCTTTAAAAAGAAAAATTATACTTATTAAGGCTACAAGCTGAAGACCAAAATTGAAATATTGAACGTCAAATTACACAAGTTGAAGCAAAAATTAATAAAATCCAAACATTAGAATATGAAATTGCATTTTTGTAGTAAAAGTATATTGATGTCGGTTAAATATTAGCAAGCTAAGCTTTGCCCATTTTTCCCAACAAAAAATCTTTAAGACCTGCAAGCACTGCTTTTGCCCAAGGTCTTTTTTTGGGCATAAAAATTATTTTTATAATTTGTTTTAAAAATAGAATTAAACAATAAGGATATAAAATAATTTTATTCAAAAAAGAGCCAGTTCGTTTTGCCATAACAAGACCATTTCGAACATGATAATAGATGTAACTTGCAGAACCTGGCTTGGTTGATCTTGAAATTTTGTGATAAATTTTTGATTCTGAAACGTACATACACTTATATCCAACATTTTGCGCTCGCAGTGAAAAATCTGTGTCTTCATAATAAAGAAAATAATCTTCTTCTAGAACACCTATTTTTTCAACAACTTCTTTTTTGACCAATAAACAACAACCAGTCAAATAATCAACTTCTTTTATTTTGTCATATTGTCCTTTGTCTGTTTCATCCAATCCAATGTGAGTACCTTTGTTTTTGAGCCAATTGACTTTTCCACCTGCAAACCAAATTCGATTTTTTTCACTATGAAAATATATTTTTGAGCCCATAAGCCCATTTTCCTCATCAGCCTCTCCCACTTCAATAAGCTCGGTGAGAAAATTTTCATCAACAGTTGTATCATTGTTAATCAGCAAAACATAATCAGCATCATTATTAACTGCATATTTTATTCCAATATTGTTTCCACCTGCAAATCCAAGATTGCTTTTATTCTTAATAATAAATAAATCAGGATATTTCTTTTCTATTTTTAAGATAGATGCTTCTTCTGAACCATTATCAACAACTATAATTTTATAATTATTATAGTTTATTTTCTTAAGAGATTTTATACATTCAATAGTATCCTCTTCATTATTCCAATTTAATAAAATTATATAAATTTTCTTCTGCATTTGTTTTTATATTAGAATAAAATGCTTATAATCCTATTAATATAGCCTAATCAGTTAAGATACTATCCAATACAACGATAATTGAATATGAAGCAAGAACTACCATTAAACCAAAAATAGTCCAAGTAATAAGTTTTTTTGAGGTCGCAATTTTTTGTTCATCTCCTGCGGAGGTCACATACATAATTCCTCCCGCAACAAGCATTAACAAAGAAACTGAACCAGCTACAGAAAGAACCCATTGTAAAACATTTCCAACTAAAACCGAAAAATCACTAGTTTGAATTGGATTTGCAATATTTACAGAAACAGCAGCGCTAGCTTTTTTTGTCATCACAAATAATGACAACAAGGCAAAATAAAAAAAATTTGATATTTTTTTCATAGTTTTTTATGTTAAGATATTATCTAATACAACAATAATTGAATACGAAGCAAGCACAATCATTGATCCTAAGATAGTCCAGGTAATTATTTTTTTTGAATTCGCAATTTTTTGTTCGTCTCCTGTAGAGGTTACATACATAATTCCTCCCGTGATGAGCATTAATAATGCAATTGAAGCAGCTACATTTAAAACCCATTCCAATACTTTTCCAACTAATGTTGAAAAATCAGTAGTACTTGTTGTCGGCGGTACTGTAATAGCTATTGATAATTTACTTTTCACTTTATTGATATAATCCATAAAATTTTTATTAATAATATCTTTTAATATCAACGCCTTTATAATAATACTCTATAATCTCCTTCCAACCATTTCCTTTTATTGCCATTTGACATGCTCCAACAGCACTCATCCCAACTCCATGGCTTATTGAAATCTTGTCTTGATTATGAATAGTACCTATCGGATCTTTTATTCCACCATTTAAATATATATAATCAACGCCACAATACTTGAAAACTTCACAACCGCTTTTTGTAATTCCTCCCGAATCAGATGAATATGCTGCCACAATCGGCTTGTCGTTATAATCAATCACATAACCTGCGGTAGACTTATTAACCTCGACAATCTTAGAAGCTCTTATTTCAAAATTATAACCCTTATACACTTGATCATTTCCATTTCCATTCCTGCTATTTTTTAAATGAAACGGCTCACCAGTGTGTTTCCCTTCTCTTTCAATATAATACATTGCATAAGTTCTTGCAATTGTTCCAAACGCCTTGAGATATTCCTCTGGACTATCACTGAGTGCTTCAGCAATACCGTTAATATAATTTTCTAACAATAATTCATTTATAATCCATAATTTTTGTGAATTCTCTGAGTAATTGATTTCGATCTCTCCTCTAAATTTATTATCGTTTGTTTCCTTGTTCCACGACAAATCGCTATAAGAAAGTATTTGCAAAATTACATCTCTAGATTCTGGAATAAATCTGACATAATTTGATGAATCAAAATATGGAATTACAGTTTCTTCGTTCAAAACTTTCTGCGAGGTCGTAGAAATTTTTCCAGACGAATCATAATAATTAACTGTATAATTTCCATTAGCAGTAATTTTAATATCTTCATCATTTACTGAATATATCGCAATCCTTATATTTGGTTCTTTTTCCGCCTCCGCTTTTATTTCAGGTTTTTCTGGTTCTATATTTTTTTTAGGATCCACTTGCATAATTTCTTTTTCCTTTTGTGTTACCGACGAAGAGGAGGTTTTGGCAGTAGTTTTATACAATCTCATTTCTTCTTTTGAAATTTCAATCACGTCAGACCATTTATATCCAGCTAGTTTAAATTCTTCAGCTGATTGTATTGCTTGAATTTTACCACTTTTCATAACATAAACTCCATCACTGCCAATCTCTCTGAGCAAAGTGTTTTCCGGATATAAAAGATTCCCTCCATTTTCATATGCAAAAAATTCTTCTCTATTAAGAGATATAACATCCGAAAAATTACTATTTGTTGCTTCAAACAAAGCCAGAGATGTAAATTCTTTCCTCTGTCCATTTTCTATTTTAAAAATAATTGGAAATCCCTCCCTCTTTACCAAAGTTCCATCTGGATAAATCATTGTCTTTCCATCTGGATAATCTTTCATTTCGCTTGGATTTATAGAAATTATATCACTCCAATCATAACCTAATTTTTTCAATAAATTGGCAGAAATTATTTTTCTCTTTTTCCCCGACTCAAGAAAATATACATTTGGATTGTCTGCGGATTTAATCAACAAGCCGTCAGGATATAAAGCTCTTCCATTTCTTGGATA
>JAGLSJ010000031.1 GCA_023270095.1 Minisyncoccota bacterium | reverse complement strand
AATAATTTCCATTAAGATTTTTTATAAA
Organism: Minisyncoccota bacterium; assembly: GCA_023270095.1. Lineage (GTDB taxonomy): Bacteria > Patescibacteriota > Minisyncoccia > JAHIHE01 > JAGLIN01 > JAGLLA01. Next base: position 6,666 of record JAGLSJ010000031.1, on the reverse strand, counting down.
ATAATCTGGATAAATATAAAAGTGACCATAAACCAGCCAAAGAAAAAACAACGAACCAAAAATTAGGTCCACTGATATATAACGAAATGAAAAATATAATCCAGGCAATAAACATTTTGCCAGCCGTTAAAGACATTTCGTAAAATATTATATATTTCAAAAAACCTTTGTGATTTTCTCCTCCACTATACACGAATGTACGAAGTGGATATATTATTCCATTTTTTGATCCTTTAGAGAAAATATCTACTAACAAAATGCTAAGCCAGTTTAGAGCAAAAGGTCTCAAAAACCATGAAATCGCAAGTAAAATGGTACTATATTTTAACAACTTTCTTTTACCTTTTCTACTTAATATGTCTGATAATTTCCCAACATAAAGAGATGTTATTGAAATTGATATAATAACAACACTCATAATTATTCCCATTAAATAAAATTCTTTGATTATTAAAAAAATAAAAATTGGCCAAGCCACCATGGCAACAAATTCTTCTCCATAACCAAAATAAGAAATTGAATCTTTCCTCTTGTAATGATTATATGGGTTTAAGAACCTTCTCCAAGATTTTTTATAAGAAAATTTATGAGGTTCAAATTTCTCTCTAGTGGTAAAAAGAGGAATAGCGGAAATTAAGCTTATAATAGAAACGATTATAAAAAGAACTTCAAACCCAAATTTTGTTAGAATTAGTCCGCCGACTACAGGACCAGCTATCATAGCTATAGTTGAAGTCAGAGACAAAATACTTAGCTCTCTTCCTTTATATCCCGACTTACTATAATGCGCAAAATCAGTGTGATAAGATGGCCAAAATAAGATTTTATACCCAGTAAAAAACAAGATTGCAAAAAAAATCAACCATCCATGACTTGGAACTTGAGAGAGAGAAAGAAAATAGAGAATTGCAAAAGGAACACTGTAAAATATACAATGCTCAAAACCATATCTTGCAGCGGCCTTTGCTCCAAACGAAACAGTAAAAAGATATATAGTATAAGCAACTGCATAATAAAGCAAAACTATTGAAATAGATCCGTATAGTTTATAGAGATAAACAGGTTCAAAAATTGCTATCATTGAAAACGCAAAATTTCTAATCGCAATCGACGTATATAATTCAATTATTTCACGTTTCAAGCTATGTTCTAAATAACGATTAAGAAAAAAATTAGACATAAATTAATTTAATTTGAATTTGTTAAATTATTTCTATTAAGATTTGTAAAACTTAAAAAGATAAAATAGTGACCAAACTCCCGCAAAAGTAAAGGATACTATCCAAAAATCAAAACCTCCATAATGATTCCAAATAATTGCAATAAACGCTACAATCCATGCGGCCAATGCTTTTCCGGCAGACAAAGACATTTCGCAAAATATGTTATATTTCAAAAATCCTTTGTGATTTTTCCCAGCGCTGTATATATATGTAAGTAGAGGGTAATTTATGGCGGTTTTTGATCCTTTTGACATAATATCAACTAATAAAACTCCGAGCCAATTTGCAGAAAACGGTCTCAAGATCCAGGCAACAACATATATCATTGTTCCATATGTAACTAATTTCTTTTTATCCTTTTTTTTTAAAACATCGGATAGCTTGCCCATATACAATGATATAATTGCAATTGAAAAAATGACAACACTAAACAATATTCCCATAAGGTCAAATTTTTCAATGATGAGGAAAATAAAAATTGGCCATCCAATCGCAGCGATCACTTCTTCTCCAAAACCAAAATAAGAAACAGAATCTTTTCTTTTGTAATGTCCATAGGGCTTTAGAAGTCTTTTAAAAGCGCCTCTGTATGAAAAATGATGAGATTCAAATTGTTCGCGAGTTGTAAAAAGAGGTATGACGGAGATCAAGCTTATCAAAGAAACGACTATAAACAATACTTGAAAACCAAAATTTACAAGAATTACCCCGCCTATAATTGGTCCTAAAATAGTTGCGATTGTGAGCATAAAAGACATAGCACTAATTTCTCTTCCTTTATATCCAGAAACTCCATAATGTGCAAAATCAGTGTGATAAGAAGGCCAAAACAATGTTTTATATGCTACCATAAAAAAAATAGCAACAAATGCGAGCCATGGAAAACTTGTCAATTGAGAAAGGGTTAAAAAGTATAAAATACCAAATGGAATACTATAAAATATACAGTGTTCAAATCCATATTTTGCCGCAGCCTTAGCTCCAATCGGAGCTGTAAAAAAATAAAGAGTGTATGCAACTGCGTAATATATAAATACAATTGCCAATGAATCATATAAAAGATAGAGGTATATTGGCTCGAAAATTGTAATCATTGAAAATGCGAAATTCTTGATTGCAACCGATGCATATAATTCTGAAATTTCATGTCTTAAAGTGTGCTTCAAATAGTGATTAAGAAAAAAATTAGACATAAATTAGTTTATGTTAAATTTATTAAAAAAGTTTTTCATATTCTCTTTTCCAACAAGTCCCATTCTGATTATTTTTGGAATGTTTGATGTTAAATCAATAATCGTAGAAGCTAGGGTATTTTGAATATTTCCCGAATTTATAAATAAATCTGGATTTATTCTCATTTTAGAAAATTGTTTGATTATCTCATCTGAATTAAATAAATTTTTTTCACCAGAAATATTTGCGCTTGTTGCAATTATCGGAAAATCAACTTTTTCTAATAGTTTCAAAACAAATTCATTCTTGGGAATTCGCACTGCGATGGTTTCTCGATTTCCAGTTAACGAATATGGTGCTACATCTTTTTTTCTTAAAACAACCGTAACAGGTCCTGGCCAAATGCTTTCTAATATTTTTTCCACTTTCAAATCAATACAAGCAATTCTCCTTGCCGATTTTATATCTTTTACAAACACTGACAAAGGCTTTTCTTTATCACGACTTTTTATCTTTTTTATTTTATCAATCGCCTCTTCATCAAAAGCATTTGCACCTATGCCGTAAATAGTATCCGTCGGATAAATAATAACACCACCACTTTTTAAAATTTTAGAGGTAGCTTCTAATGTGAGTTTAATTTGATTTTGATTATTTAAATTTAATTTTATCTGTTTCATATAACCTTAATTTACCATAAACTAATCTTTTTATCAATAAAAAAAGAAGGAATTATTAATCTTCTTTTTTATTGTGCTTTATTTTGTTCAATGGGCGTTTCAAATATATAACGATTTGTAATTAAATATAAAACTACAAATAGTATAATTAATATCACAACAATAATTTTTGGCATTGTTGTTGTGATAATCAATAACCATTCTTGCTTTAAAGCAAGAATGGAAAATAAAACAACAAAAATTCCCAGCATCCCTTTTAGAAAATATAATTCCCCTATTGATATTTGTTTCACATCTATCACCTCCTCTTATTTTTTAACATTATATATACAATGTTAAAAAATGTAAAGAACAGTTTTGCACAGTGTGTATCTAAAGTCTCATTTAAGGCACAAGAGTTTTAATATTTACGACAACAAATCAAATGTTTTATTACTATGTCTGTATTGAAAACTTAGTTTATACCAACTCTTATAAAATTATAGTACCTGTAAATTTGTCTCCATCTAAATAATTTTCCAAGTTTTTCAATTTCTTCCCATTTAAAATTGCGACTTCAAGTCCAAGTTTTTCGGCTTCACGGGAAGCAATTGGATCAAAAGGTTTATTCATCCTTGGTTCCCACTTGTCACCAACAATTTTCCGAAAACCTCTCCAATCAATACTTTTGATTGGCACAGCACTTTTATATTTTTTTGGATCTTTATCGTAAGCAAAATCAATATTAGATAAATTCGCCACTTTTTTAGCTCCATAAGTTTTTGCCAAATATACTGCATCATAATCTGATGACCACCCTGGTTTATAGCCTGCTCCAATCATAATTGGCTTTTTTGTAGAATTCTTTTTATGAGGATTGATTATAATTTCATTATGCGCTAAATCACCAAACATAATTTTGATAAACTGAGCATTATATCTTGTAGCATAAATTCCAATCCAATCCAATTCATCATTACTTAGTTTTCGAATTTTTTTTCCAGCTTCATTATATTTTCGATTTAATCCTCCACCCCCACAAACAATTATAAATTTATTTCCTTCAGAAACCTTTTTCTCAATTAGTTTTTTAAATTTTTTCACAAATTGAAAATCAACTTCATTAGGAACTATTAAAGATCCTCCCAACGACAGAATAAAAGTGTTCTTTTTTAACATTGTTTCTTTTAATTATTTAATGATTACCATTTTCCCAACAGCTACTTTTACAAACTAAAAAAATACTTTAAAATCTCACATAACAACAGAAACGCATTAATCGCGTTTCTAAAAAAAATATATTAATAATTTTATATCAACCTCGGATAATGCTCTTTCACAGCATCTTTGATTTCTTCAGGTTTTAATATACCAAATTCTGTAATAAATCCAGTTATAAATTCAGAAGGAATAACATCAAAAGCCAAATTCATTATATTTACGCCAACTGGAGCCTCTGGCCAAATCTCTTTAAACGGTCTTGTCTCAATTGGAATATCTATAAAATTATTAACCCCTTTCTTAATCTTCAAAAGGCTAGTGACAATATATACGGGAATATTTTCATTGAATGCAGACAAGGCCATTCCATATCCACCACTTTTATTTATTATTGACCCTCCTAAAGAAACTGAATCAGCTCCAATCAAAACTGCATCAATATTACTTCCGCTTTTTTTACTAATCAGAAATGGAGCAGCACTATCAAGACACATAGTTACATTTATGCCAACATCGGACATCTTTGTTGCTGTCATTCTCCCTTGAAATACTGGTCTTGTTTCAATATTAAAAACTTTTATATCAATGTTTCTATTGTCAACTTTCTCCAAAATACTTCTCACTCCAGAAGAATAACAATGAGTAAAAATATTAAGAGGTCTTGTTTTCTTTACCAACGATTCAATTAAAACAGTTCCATTTTCAATAAATCTTCTTTCATTTTCCCCTATAGTTCTATTCAAAGATAGTGTTATCTCTCTCATTGTTCTCTTGCAGTCTTCAATGTCATTAATATTCGAATCTTGTAGTTCAAATATAATAAAACCAATAATATTCTGTGCCATTGATTCAATAGGCTGAGCTACGGCAAGTTTTTTGGCAATATTCATTATATTTCTTATAAACTCATCATGGTCTTTTGACTCTTCGGCTATATCATCGATATGTTTTGTCAAAGTATCTATTATGTTTTTCGCAATAATAGTCGCCCCCTGAATTTTAAGAGTTCTAATTTGATCAAATATATCATTTATTTCTTTATTCATAAAAAATAAATTAATAATTATTTCCTAAGTCCTATATAATTTATTTTACCAGAAGAAGATTTTTTAATCAAACTTTTAAATACTTTTTCAATGTCATTAATTCCGATATTTCTTCCACCAATACCATAAATATAATTATGAAGTTTTGGTTTTTTGTTTAAACCGTATAAAGCAGATTTAACTTCCGTGAAAACTGGAGAAAAATTTCCAAAAGACATTGACCGATCCAGAACGGCTACTGATTTAGCTTTTGCAAGGGATTTAAAAATTTCATCATTTGGAAATGGTCTCATAACTCTAATTTTCAAGAGCCCGACTTTTTTCCCTTCTTTTCGTAATTTATCAACAACCATTTTTATGGTTCCGCATGTTGAACTCAATGCCACAATAATATGTTCTGCATCACTGGTTTTATAGTTTTCGACAAAATCATATTTTCTCTTGGTAAGTTTATAAAATTCTTTGTCTACTTGTTTGATTATTTTCTTACTGTTTTCCATTGCCTCTGCCTGCTGATATTTATGTTCAAAAAAATAATCAAATAAATCAAGAGGTCCAACCGTGACTGGCTTTTTTATGTTGAGAAGTGGGAATTCTGGTTCATATTTTCCAACAAACTTTTTGACAACTTTGTCATCCAATATTCTGACATTCTGAATATTATGAGAAGTAATAAATCCATCCTGCATCACCATTGCCGGTGTGAGAACTTTTTTATTCTCTGCAACCTTCAGGGCTATAAGCATATTATCATAAGCTTCTTGTGCGTCCTCACTATAAATTTGAATCCAACCAGCGTCACGTAAAAACATTGAATCTGAATGATCACAATGAATATTAATTGGAGCAGATAAAGCTCTATTTGAAATTGCCATGACAATAGGAAGTCTTGAACCAGAAGCAATGTAAACGATTTCAGCCATCAAAGCCAGTCCTTGTGATGATGTTGCCGTCATAGCTCTTCCTCCAGCAGCCGATGCTCCAACTACTGCACTAAGAGCGCTATGTTCCGACTCTACATCAATCAATTCCGTATCCACTTTTCCGTCTGCTACAAATTGTGCAAAAGTTTCAATAATTGGAGTTTGTGGTGTGATTGGATATGCAGCGACTAAATCAGGATTAATTTGTTTCATTGCAACTGCAACTGCTTGACCGCCAGACAGTGCTTTGTATTTATGTTTGTTCTTCTTTGCCATTGTCATATTTTCTAAAATTAAATAATGAATAAACTCTTTTTATTAATATTATACCATTATTATTAACGATTGAATAATTTTAATCTATTACAATTTTAAGTTTTTACCCATCTACTCCACCATATCCTCCCCTATTTCATAAAAA
>JAGLSJ010000030.1 GCA_023270095.1 Minisyncoccota bacterium | reverse complement strand
TTTGAAGATCCCCAAAAAGAAAGATGCGGAATTTTCATCTCAATTATAACATCCACTAACTTGTCGATATATTCCGCTCCTTTTTTGTGACCGAACCAAGCTTCAAGTTTATGCTTTTCAGCCCATCTGCGATTCCCATCAGGAATTATAGCGATGTGTTTAGGTAGTTTATTATTATCTATTATCATTAAACTAGTTTGAGTTAATCAATCATCTTTAAATTATACAACATTTTAAAGCTCATTACAATATATAAATAATCTTGCAAAATTAAATTATTTTTATACAATCAATATAGCTTTTTACATTATCAATATTGAGTTAAAAAATAAAACTGTTCTAATTAAATATTACAGTTTTATCTTTTTTCTTTGTGGGTAGGGAGGGAATCGAACCCCCGAAGGCAGAGCCAACTGGTTTACAGCCAGTCCCATTTGACCGCTTTGGTACCTACCCATAATTTTATATTTTTTACTTAAGTATATTACTACATATAATAATTTATGTAAAGTGTGTCGACGATACTACCAAAATATACTAGAATGCTTTTACTTTTTCAGAAATTTCTTTTACTTTATCCATGGCTTTGTTTATATCGAATGATAATATTTTTCTATTTTCCATAATAACTTTTCCGTCAACTATACAAAACTGAACATCATTTCCAGAAACAGAATAAACTAAATGAGAATAATAATCGTAAACTGGAACGAGATGTGGCTTATTGAAATCCAGAACAATTATGTCTGCTTTTTTGCCAATTTCCAAACTACCGATTTCTTTTTCCATTCCCAAAGCTTTTGCACCGTTTATTGTTGCCATTCTCACTGTTTCTTGCGCCGAAACAATTTCTGGATTTAATGTCGAGACTTTTGCCAATTTTGATGCGTTACTCATTTCTGAAAACATATCGAGATTATTATTGCTTGCCGATCCATCTGTACCTAAACTTACTGTCACCCGACCTTCAAATAATTTTCCGACAGGAGCAACTCCTGAGGCAAGTTTCATATTACTGTTTGGACAATGCGAAACTTTTACACCTCTTTTTTTCAAAATTTCAATATCCTCACCAGAAAGCCAAACACAATGTGCTGCAAGTGTTCTTTCGTCTAAAACTCCAATCTTATCCAGATATTCAACTGGCGACATTCCTAATTTATTTTTTATATCTTCAACTTCTTTTTTTGTTTCAGAAAGATGAGTTACAAAAAGCAAATCGTTTTCATCAGCAAATCTCTTTGATTTTATCAAAATCTCTTTACTACACGTATAACAACTATGAGGTTCTATAGCAATTAACACAAGAGAACTCTCCTTAAATTTATCTAGAAGCCCTGCTGTTAATTCCATCTTATTAGCAAAAATTTCTTTTTCATCCCCAAATTCACTAACTATTCCCTCTCCGATAATACCTCTAATTCCAGCTTTTTCAGCTGCGTAGCCTGTTTCTTTTTCAAAAAAATACATATCGCAAAAGGTTGTTGTTCCTGAAAGAATTAGCTCTCCGCAAGAAAGTAAACTCCCCCAATATGCCGAATCTTTGTTGATGAATTTTTCTTCCGCTGGAAACATATGTTCGTTCCACCATTTATCAAGAGATAGATCATCGGCCAATCCTCTGAAAATACTCATCGCCAAATGCGTATGCGTATTCACAAGCCCTGGCATAATCACTCCATGATTTACATCAATTTCTTTTTTTGCTTCATATTTATTTTTTATATCTTCAGACTTTCCCAAATCAATAATTTGATTTTCTTTAATTGCCACAGCCCCATCATCAATAATTTCATCACTATCATTAATAGTCAGAACAACCCCGTTATATAAAATTAGATCAACCCTTTCTTTTTGTGTCATAAATTATTTTTTATAAATATTCAATCGCAAGATCTAAAAAGATTCTGAATTTAATTCATAATTACACAAAATTACATCCCAGAAATTTCTCTTAATCTTTTAATCTTTTCGATTAGAACTTTCAATGTAAAATCAATTTCATCTTTTGTGGTTTCTTTGCCAAGAGTGAATCTAATACTAGCATGGGCAATTTCTGGCGGAATTCCCATTGCAGAAAGCACATGCGATGGCTCAAGGGATGCTGAAGAACAAGCAGAACCAGTCGAAATTGCAATTCCTTCTTGATCAAGCATCATTAAAAGACTTTCCCCTTCAACACCCTTGAAAGAAAGATTAGCATTGTGAGGTAATCTAAATTCTTTTGAACCATTTAATTGAACATTGGGAATATTCTTCAATACTTCATCAATGAAATAATCTCTTAACTTCTTTGTTTTCTCTGATAATTTCCTGTTTTCAAGAACAAGAGAAATTGCCTTTCCAATTCCAACAATTCCCGGAACATTATGAGTGCCAGCGCGAAGATTATATTCTTGTTCACCTCCTTGTTGAACTGATTTAATTTTCGTGCCACGCTTAACATAAAGAACTCCAATTCCTTTCGGTCCATGAATCTTATGTCCTGAGAGAGAAAGAAAATCAACCCCAAGAGATTCAACATTACAATCAAGATAATTCACAGCTTGAACAGCATCAGTGTGAAAATATACTTTTGGAAGTTTTTGAGATTCTCTTTCTTTGTTTACTTCTTGGAGTATTTTTCCAATCTCAGTAATCGGCTGAATTGTTCCAACTTCATTATTTCCATACATCACTGAAACCAAAACCGTATTTTCTTTAATTGCATTTCTAATATCTTCTGGATTTATAACTCCATCTTTATTCACCTTCACAAAAGACACCTCCGCCATTTTGTCTTTTTGTAATGTTTCGCAAGAATTCAAAACACAATGATGTTCAATCGCCGAAGTGATGATATGTGGATTTTCAACTTGAGTTGCCTTAATTAGACCTTTAATTGTCAAATTATTACTCTCTGTTGCGCCACTAGTAAAAATTACTTCGCTAGCGCTACAATTCAAAAATTCAGCAACTTGTGAGCGAGCCTTATCAACCCCCTCCATCGCTTCTTGCCCAAACTGATGAATACTTGATGGATTGCCAAACTTTTCTGAAAAATAAGGTAACATTTCATCAACAACTTTTTTATCTACTGGCGTAGTCGCCGCATAATCTAAATATATCTTTTTCATAAATTTTAAATTAACTTTTTATATTATTTATTTTTTCCCATTTTTTAATTATTTTTAGAGAAGAATTTTTTAGCGCTTTTATTTGAATAAAATCAATTTTTTCATTAAGTATTTTAATACTTTCTTGATTTTTTTTGCTAGTTTCAAAATACTTTAAAGACATAGACTGTTTATCACAAGCAAAAACAATCCTCCTGATTCCAGTCCAATAAGCAACCGACAAGCACATTAAACAGGGCTCCATAGAAGCATACAATGTGCAATTATTATTAAAAGGACTAAATTTTTTAAATGCCTTTTCCAATGCCTTCTGCTCTGCATGTTTATAATTTAGAGAGCTTATTTCAGATGATAAAATTTTGCCATTCTTTACAATAATTGCTCCTGCAGGAAAAAATCCTTTTAAAAACGATTCCTCTGATTTCTTTATCGCTAGTTTTAAATATTTTTCATCATCTTTCATATGTATATTATCTTTAATTATTCCTACTTTATAAAAAACAATGGGTCCTAAATTAAGCTCAGAATGACAAACTTATAACTCCCAAACTTAACCCAGTCATAATTACTCCCGCAATCATAACACCAAGAGTAATCAATGGCAATGCCTTTTTCATTGGTATTCCGAAGACAAAAGCGGCTAGCGCTCCAGTCCATCCTCCAGTCACAGGAAGAGGAATAGCGACAAATGTAATGAGTGCTAATGCTCCCCATTTTTCAAATTTTCCATTATATTTTCTTCTCGTTCTGACAAAAAGCCAAGAAAAAAACTTATTGAATAATTTCGATTTTGACATCAAAAATTTTGAAATCGGATCAATATATTTCAAAATAAAAAAAACAGGCACCATATTCCCAACTACTGCAATAAAATAGGCTGTCATAGGATGAATATGGTATATTCCAATTGCAACAGGAATTGCGCCTCGAAGTTCGGAAATTGGAAGCATTGAAATAATGAAAGTCGCCATCTCTGGCGGTAAATTTGTAAAATATATTGATAAATCCATTAAAATTTAATTATTACTTATATTCCGATTAAAAACAACAATCCCTATTTTCTTAAAATCTCAGCTGCTTGTTCTGGGATAATAGAACAAACTTCAATACCAGTACTAAGCTCAAGCCCTGCCCAAGTATTAGTTTTAGGATATATCTCAAAATGCCAATGATAATGTTCATAAGTTTGACCATTACACGGAGAGGTATGCAAAAACATATTATATGAAGGATCTTTGAGATTCTTCTTCAATTTTGAAAGACAAAATTTCATTGCCTCTGCAAGATTAATTTTCTGCTGATCTGTAATTCTTTCGAAATAAGACAAGTGTTTTTTGGGATATATTCTCATTTCAAATGAAACTCTTGAAACAAATGGACAAATAACAATAAATTCATCATTTTCAAACAACAATCTTTTTTTACTTTCTTGTTCACGATCAATCATCACGCAATGAACGCACTCTCCGTGAGAACCAAAATATTTTTCACTTCCTGTTAAAGAACGAAAAACATCTGGATCGACAATCGGCATAGCTATAATTTGACTATGAGGATGAGCTATTGATGCTCCAGCACTGTGTCCATAATTCTTAAATATAGAAATATATTTGATATGTTTTTTGTTCATCAATGCAATGTATCTTTCTTGATAGGCATCCAAAATCTCAGCAACTTGCAAAACTTCTAAATCAGCCATATCTTTGTGATGATCTTCAGTTATAAGAACTTCGTGATATCCCACTCCATCCATAACCTCAAACGGTCCATGTTCTCTAATGTTTATATCTTTATACTCTGACGAAAGAGCTGGAAATTTATTTGGAAAAACCTTCAAGCTCCAATCACCATCATTTTTTGTATAAATCAAAACATCATTTTTTTGCTCTTTGATGTTCTCTTTGCAAAATGGACACTTTTTAATATCTTCTTTTTTCTCTTTTTCTTTATTTTCTTTTGATAAAAAGTCTGGTCTCTTGCTTCTTTTTGTAGAAAATAAAACCCATGTTCCACTTACAAGATCTTTTCGTAGTTGCGAAAAAATTTTGTCTTTTTTATTTTTAGTTGTCATATTTTTTATTTATTTGATTTATTTTTATTTTGAATATTTTTAATTTATATAACCAAAAAATCAACCGTTCGTATTTATAGATATTTTAGCACAAGCATCTCTAATAATCAAAATTTATTTATTCTGTATCTTAATACTAAATAGGTGAATTTTATTGTTGCATTATAAATTCTTTTAATTCTTTTCGGCTCTAAAAATAATCTCCAAAGCCATTCTAGCCCCGTTTTTTGAAAAACAATTGGAGCTCGTTTTATTTTTCCAGATATAAAATCAAACGAACCTCCAATTCCAATTGCCAATTTGACACTTGGCAATTTTTTCAAGTTTTCATGTATCCAAATTTCCTGTTTTGGAGCGCCAAGAGCGACAAACAAAACATCGGGGTTCGCTTCATCTATTCGCTGAATCAAATCCTGATTCCTGTTTCCTGATTCCTGTTTCTCCTTTATTCCCTCTTCAGCTCCTACTATATTAATATTAGGATATTTTTTCTTTAAATTTATAGCAGCCTTTTTTGCCACTCCCTCTCCTGCTCCAAGGAAAAATATCTTTTTATTTTTAATAGAGCTGGATTCACATATTTTATATACTAAATCTATGCCGTGAGTTCTGAATCTTAAAATATTTTTTCGATATTTTGGGCTAAGCAATATTTTTAAAAAAGTATAGACAAAATTGCATAAAGCCAATATTAACAATAAAGATTTTGTCAAAAAATTATTTATTATAATATTCTTATTTTTAATAGAAAAAGATCTCTTCTTTTTTAGAAATTCCAGCGCCCACAATATCCCAATTCCGTCTGGAATAACCAAGTCTGCTTTATTAATTACCTCTTTGAATTTTATATTATTTTGAGCTTCAATAATCATTTCAGGATTAAGAGTTACAATATAATGTTGATTTTCAGATAATAAAAAACTCTTGATTTCTTCAAGAACTTCGTTGGTTTTTATTCTATTAATTTTTATATCAATAATCTTTTCCGCTTTCATATAAATTCAAAATAAAATATAATTATAAAATTTCTTTAAAAATTACATAATGCATTAAAACTGCCATCCTGAGTGAGCGATAGCGAGTCGAAAGATCCCGTGAGAAGTATCATAAAATATCAGAACAGTTCTTTAGTTACTTTGTTTTGAAAATATTATCCGAATTGTTTATTCTACTGATTTTACAAACTCATCGAAGGACCGTCTTTTTTGTACAAAGTAGTTACGGGATTCTTCGTCGTAAACTCCTCAGAATGACGACCTGATTTTTGTTTTTATAATCATCCTTCTAAATTAAATTTTTCTATAAACTTAAATTTTTCAAGGCTTGGTTGAAGTTGACTTTCCATTATATCTATATTTTCAACTTTGAACTTCATATTTTTCAGTGGTATGTTTGTCTGTTTGCCTTTAAGCTGATTTCCTCGCGCGCGAGCAATTACTATATGCGGTTTAAAATCTTGTTTCTCCTGCTCAAATCCTTGAAGTTTTAAATTTTTATCGATCATTTTTTTTAATTTTTGCAAATTTTCATCAATATTAACCGTTGCCCAAAACATTGTTGGATGAGATTGATTTGGTCCTAGACATATTTTTTCTAAAGAAATTTCGAATGGCTTTATTTCTGTAACTGTCTCCTTTGTTGCCAACAAAATCAACTCTAATTGATTTCG
>JAGLSJ010000029.1 GCA_023270095.1 Minisyncoccota bacterium | reverse complement strand
TTGGAATTTTCATGTTAAACAGAGGACTTATCAATTTCGGTTATGGATTTGTTGGGCTTGCTCCCAAAGATTCTACAAGTCAAAATGAATATATAATTGATGAAAATGTTGAAGAATTTCAAACAATTAACATGAATTTAACTTATAGTGGGTATTCTCCCAATGTATTATTCGTAAAAAAAGATATTCCTGTTCGATGGGTCATTAATGTCAAACAAATGTCTGGATGTACAGATGAAATCATTATGCCTGATTATAACATTAAAAAGAAATTGCGTTATGGAGAGAATATTATTGAATTTACTCCCACAAAATTAGGAGACATTAAATTCAGTTGTTGGATGAAAATGGTTTGGGGAAAATTTGTCGTCACAGAAAAAGAAACGGAACCGACTTCTGAAAATATATCAAGTGAACAAATCTCATTGCCAACAGGAGGAACATGCGGTGATAGTGGATCTTGTGGTGGAACATGTGACGCTTCCTCTTGCGGATGTGGAAATTAAAAAAATAAAAACTATAAATCAAACTAACTTAATTATATGAAAAAAGAAATTTTAAAAATTGGCGGGATGACTTGTGCATCTTGTGCTGCAAACATTGAAAATGCACTTCGAAAAAAAGAAGGTATCATTGAAGCTAATGTGAATATTGCTTCTGAAAAAGCGAATCTAATGTTTGATTCCAAAAAGATAAGTCTCGATGAAATCAAAAAGACAATTAAAGATATTGGATATGAAGTGGCAGGAGAAAATGTCACAAAAGAAGAAAAAATAAATCCTGAAATCACAAAACTGAAAAAAAGACTTCTGATTTCATCAATTTTTGGTTTACCTCTCATCTATATTGTTATGGGAAAAATGATTGGACTACCTATGATTGAAATAACGAAAACAAACAATATAATAATTCAATTAGTTCTATCAACCATTGTGATTTTGGCAAATTTTAGTCTTTGGAAATCTGGTGTTAAGGGATTAATTAAGTTTATGCCAAATATGGATTCCTTAATTTTCATTGGTACGGCTTCTGCTTATTTTTATAGCATTGCTGTCTCTGCCGGATTTCTATTAAATCCTCAAATATCATCTGTGCACCTATATTTTGAAAGTGCTGTATTTATTCTTCTTTTTATCACATTTGGAAAATATCTTGAAGCAATTACAAAAGGAAAAACAAGCGAGGCTATCAAAAAACTGGCAGGGCTTCAACCAAAAGAGGCAACCGTTATTAAGAACGGAAAAGAAATTAAAACTCCGATTTCAGAAGTTCAAGTTGGAGACATAATTCTTGTTAAACCGGGAGAAAAAATTCCAGTAGATGGAATTATCATTGATGGATATTCTGGAGTTGACCAACAAGCAATTACCGGAGAAAGCATTCCAGTTGAAAAGAAAAAAGGCGATGAAGTAATTGGGGCAACGGTGAATATAACAGGAAGTTTGAAATTAAAAGCTACGAAAGTTGGCAAAGATACGATGCTTTCACATATCATCAAAACGGTTGAAGAGGCTATGGGATCCAAGGCCCCAATCCAGCTCCTAGCTGACAAAGTTTCATTTTATTTTGTTCCAAGTGTAATCGCGATAAGCATTATCTCTGCAATTGTCTGGCTTATTTTTGGACAATCATTTGCCTTTGCTTTGACAATTTTTGTTGCAGTTTTAATTGTCGCTTGTCCTTGCGCTCTTGGACTTGCAACTCCAACTGCCGTGATGATGGGAACTGGACTTGCTGCAAAGAATGGAATTCTCATCAAAAGTGGCAAAGCTCTTGAAATTGCTGAAAAAATTGATATGGTTGTTTTTGACAAAACAGGAACGCTTACAAAAGGAAAGCCTGTGACCACTGACATAATTGAAATCAAAAAATCAAAAAAAGAAATTTTACAACTTGCAGCTTCAATTGAAAAACATTCTGAGCACCCTCTGGCACAAGCCATCATAGAAAGTGCAGAAAAAAATAATTTACAATTATCTGAAATTACAAATTTTCAAGCCGTAATCGGAAAAGGTGTGAGCTGTAAAATTGAAAATAAATCTGTCCTCTTTGGAACAAGAAAATTAATGAATGATAATGGCATCAACACAGAAAAAATTGAACATCAGATGCAAAAACTTGAAAATCAAGGAAAAACATCAATGCTACTTGCCCTAGATGAAAATGTAATTGGCATAGTTGCAGTTGCAGACACTTTAAAAGAATTTTCCGCCCAAGCAGTCAATGCTTTAAAAAAAATGAATAAAAAAGTTGCCATCATCACCGGCGACAACAAAAGAGTTGGACAAGCAATTGCCAAAGAATTAGAAATCGATCGCGTTTTAGCAGAAGTTCTTCCACAAGAAAAATCAGAAGAAATCAAAAAGCTTCAAGAAGAAGGAAATGTAGTTGCAATGATCGGCGATGGAATCAACGATGCACCTGCACTTGTTCAGGCTGATCTTGGAATTGCGCTTGGCTCCGGAACTGATATTGCGATGGAAACAGGAGAAATCGTTCTAATCAAAGACGACTTGCGAGATGTCGTTACTGCTATTGATTTGAGCAAATATACAATGAAAAAAATCAAACAAAATCTTTTTTGGGCCTTTTTCTATAACAGTGCTGGAATTCCAATTGCTGCTGGGATTCTTTATCCTTTGACTGGATGGCTTTTAAATCCATCATTTGCTGCTGCTGCTATGGCTTTTTCATCAGTCAGTGTTGTTTCTAATTCTCTTTTAATGAAAAGATATAAACCGAGAATTGAATAATAAAAACTCAATTAAACAAAAAATATTAGTATATAATAAGTTATTTTGTTGTCAATTCTATGCTTTACAAGATCCTCTTTCTAAGGTTTGATTAAGCAAAAAAATTTCTTTTTTCGGCAATTTTGCAAGTGCAATGCAAACTGGATTTTCAAAATTAATTTTCATCCCTTCTTTTTTTGCAATTGCAAGCGCCATTGCCCGATGATGTCCTTCAATACAAACAATTTGATTCGTATCTTCTCGCACAATACCAATCAAATCTGCATCAAATGATTGATTTTTTAATATTGAAATAATTTTTTCATAACTTTTAAAATGCTCATATTCCTTTGAAAAAGTTGCTAAGTCAGAAAAAGTAGCCGAATTCTTTTTTGCAAAACGAGCTTGCCAAGTCGAAAAAGGTCCAATCAACATTTTAGGTATTTCATTGATCGGATTGCTGAATTCAAAAATATTCCAAATTCTTTTTTGCAAATTCAATTGTGTTGCAGTATGTTCTCTCCACGATTCCCAATTCGACCAACCTTTGATTTTTGTCGCACAATGAATCCACTTTGGATTATCAGCTTCAGAGTCTTTCCAGCCCCAAAAGACTTCCTCCCAAGATGATTTTTTGATAAATTTCATTTTAATTTTTAATTAATATATATATTATATATCAATATTTAATATTTCTAAAATTAATCTTTGTCTATTTTTAATATTTAATATAGAATAGATATGTAATAAATAACAACATTATTAAATGATAAAAAAACTAATTAATCGTAAAATTGATTCAATCACGGCAGCAGCTTTAATTCTTGCCACAGCATCTTTTGCAAGTAAAATTCTAGGTCTTGTTCGTGATCGTATCTTGGCTGGAAGTTTTGGGCTTGGAAACGAACTTGATATATATTTCGCCTCTTTCCGAGTTCCAGACCTGATTTTCAATATCGTCGTTCTTGGAGCAATTTCTGCTGGATTCATTCCAGTTTTTGCCAAATTAATTTCACAAAAAAAAGAAAAAGAAGCTTTCAAAACTGCCAATGCCGTTTTAAATCTAGTGATGATAACATTACTTTTTTTATGTCTTCTTGGAATTATATTTGCACCAACAATTGTTGCTCTTTTGACGCCAGGATTTACTCCTGAGAAAAAAATTATCACAACTGAACTGACTCGCATCATGTTTCTCAGTCCTGTTTTTCTTCTTCTTAGTAGCATCACAGGAGGAATTCTGCAGTCATACAAAAGATTTTTCATCTATTCTCTTTCTCCGATAATGTATAATTTTGGTATTATTATCGGCGCCCTATATTTTGCGCCAATTTGGGGAATTCGTGGACTTGCCTGGGGAGTTGTCTTGGGATCATTTTTGCATTTTATAGTGCAATTACCAATTGTAAGAAAACTCGGTTTTAATTATCAATTTATACTTAGCCTCAAAGATAGTGGTGCAAGAAAAATAATCAAAATGATGCTTCCTCGAACCTTAACCCTCGTCACAGTTCAGCTTAATTTAATCGTCATCACTATTATTGCCTCCACACTTTCAGAAGGAAGTTTGAGCGCCTTTAACTTTGCCAACAATTTACAAAGTTTTCCTTTGGGACTTTTTGCTATTTCATTTGCAGTAGCATCATTCCCAACTCTATCCGCGCTAAGTGAAAACAAAAAAGAATTTGCCAAAAGTCTGACTACTACTACTAAACAAATTTTATTCTTCATTATCCCCGTTAGCATCCTGCTTCTTGTTCTGCGTGCTCAAATTGTTCGTACGATTTTTGGAACCGGAGAAATTGGCTGGGAAGAAACAACAATGCTTCTTGACGCCGTAGCCTTTTTCTCAATCAGTCTTTTTGCTCAAAGCATAATTCCTCTTTTCTCCCGAGCTTTTTGGGCATTACATGATGCAAAAACTCCATTTCTAACTTCACTTTTTAGCGTTATTATCAATATAATCCTCGCCTTTTATCTTTCAGTTCAATATGGAATTATCGGACTCGTCGGAGCGTTTTCAATTTCCGCCATCATCAATGCTCTTCTTCTTTATTATCTCATCAACAGAAAAACGGACTTCATCTGTCACAATCGAATTTATAAACCACTTCTTAAAATTTCTTTTGCTGGAATTGTCTCCGGATACATTTCCTATAAAACTTTATATTTCATCGAACCATTTCTAAACACCGGAACTGGGATTGGGATTTTCTTACAAGGATTTATTGCTGGAATTGTAGGATTAATTCTGTATTGCGTTTTGAGCTGGCTTATGAAAATTGAAGAATTCATTATTTTCAAAAACTCAATTCAAAAAAGACTATTTAAAACAAAAATCGAAACCACAGAATTCATCACTGAGGATTAAGTTATTATTTTTAAAATTATTTCATTTGTCATTCCGACCGAGCCTAAACGAGTTGAGGAATCCCTCTTTATTTCACGAAATTATTTAATAATTATTTTACGTGATTAAGAGAGATCCTTCGAATTCGCTCAGGATGACACTTTATTTATTTTACAATTCAAAACCATATATAAAAAAACAGATCTCAATTTGAGTTTCTTTTTTTAATCTCAAATATTTTACTCTTATAAAACTTGTTCCTCAGCTTTAATCAGAAATGAAACAATTTATCCTTTAGCAAAATTTATGTTTAATTCTTTACGGAAAGAATTAAAAGAGAAAAACCTATCAGAATAAAAGTAATATGATATACTGAATTGCGATAAATAAAATTGGCGGAAGGGGCGGGATTCGAACCCGCGGTCCCATTACTGGGACACTGCTTTTCGAGAGCAGCACTTTCAACCACTCAGTCACCCTTCCTAAGAACCTTTTAAGTCTATCACAAAAATATGATTTGAAAAGACTCTATTAAAATCAATGAAACCATTATAATAGCAAAAAACACCTATATCTTCAGTGTTTTTTTATTTGAAATAATTATTTTTTATCTTTGTTGATATTATTTATTATCTTCATCTAGTTCACTGCCTGCTTCAGTATTGTCTTCCGTTTCATTGTTTATAAAGTTATCTTCTGCCTTAACATTAATAGTTTCTTTTCTCATTTCTTTTGTAATATCCAAAAGTTCTTTATGAGCTTCTTTGATGTATTGATGCGCGCTACGAACAAATTGCATCCCCTCTCCAAATAAATCATTTTTTTCTCCAATACTATTTATTTGAGAAAATTTTTCTTGAGCAAGCTGATTCTGAGATTTTGCCAGATCAATTTTTATATCAAAATTATCAATTTTATTTTGTAACGCAACCTTTTCTGCATTGTCATCCATTTCATCTATTCTATCTTGCAATCCTTCCGAAACCATCTCCATCTTAGATATAAAATAATCAAGCTTTGCAGAAATAATTTGACCTGTTATATTTTTCGACGAAGCTTTAATGTCTTTCCATTCCAATCTAAGTTCAATAACCAAAGCCTTTTGTTCATCTATTGTTTCAGCATTTTCTATTTCCCCCAACTTTCCTTTAATAATATTTATATCTTCTTCAATTTTCACCATCATTTCACTTTTTTTATTCTCGGAAATAAACTTCATATTCTGTATTCTGTTCTGAAGAGATTCAAGATATTTTTCCATAACCATACTAGTTTTCTCCAAATATTCAAAAGATTTTTTTTTCAATTCCTCTTTGCTTGCCTCGTCTTTTTTATCCTGAAGTCTAGTTTTTGTTTCTAAAAAATTCTCTCTTGTCTCTTTATATTTCTGAGTAGAATTTTGAAATTCATCTTTCTTCTCTTCATATTTTTTTTGCAAATTGACACTTCTGTTTTGAATAGAGCCGTCTTCTGAAACAACCATCCTAGAAGAATAAGCAGTATAAGAACTAATAGCAAAAATAAAACAAACAAAAAAACTTAAAAATAATATTTTTTTCATAATAATAATTTACTATTTATTAAAAATTAAAAAGCATTTAAATCAGTATCAATATCGTCTAAAATAGGATCATTAATAAGACTATCAAGCTCTAATAAGTCCTCTTCTATAGTTTCAAGACCCTCTATCTCCACAATTTCAGTATTTTCTAGACCATCCTGCTGGTTTACGACTGTTCCCTGCTCTTGATCAATAATCTCAATCTTTTCTTCAACTTTATTTTCAATATTTTGTTCACTATTATTAACAGCTTCTTTTTGAATTTTGTTTTCAATAGTCTTAAAATACACTGCCATTACTATAGAACAGATTAATAATATCACACCCGCAATTGGCAATATTTTGTTTTTATTCATATT
>JAGLSJ010000028.1 GCA_023270095.1 Minisyncoccota bacterium | reverse complement strand
TAAAATCAAGTTTTGGACCATAAAGGGCTGCCTCGCCTTCAATTTTTTTTGCATCTAATTTCATTTCTTTCGCCACTTCCTCAAGCATTTTTTCACATTTATCCCAATCTTTTGCATCACCGATATATTTTTCTGGATGAGCATAGTCTCTTACAGAAAGGGAAACCCAATGATTACCCCAAAGCCCAATCGCGCTATAGAAATTTTTAATGATTTCAACCATATTTTTTACTTCTTGTTTTACTTGCTCGACACGACAAAAAGAATGACCATCTTCAACGGTAATTGCATAAACTCTATTTAATCCACCAACTTCGCCAGACTTTTCAGCTCTGTACTGTTTTTCTGATTCCATATATCTGATTGGTAAATCTCGATAGGAGCGTTTTTTTGAAGCATAAATCTGAGTTTGGTGTGGACATTGAACAGGTTTCATCACAAAGTCATGTTTTTGATCTGACGAAACATGAAAAAGCTCTTTTGAAAATTTTTGTGCATGTCCCGATTTCTCATATAAATCGATCTTTGCTAAATGCGGTGTCATAACTTTTTGAAATCCATATCCCTTACAGACATTTTCAATATGTTTTTTAAGTTCCTCGATAATTATAACTCCTTTTGGAGAAAACAGCGGAAGACCTGGACCAACTAAATCAGAAAAGCAAAACAAATCCAGCTCTTTGCCTAGCTTTCGATGATCTCTTTTTGCCGCTTCTTCAAGTTTATTCTGATATTCTTTAAGCTCTTTTTTGTTATTAAATGCGATTCCGTATATTCTTTGTAGCATTTTATTTTTTTCATCTCCACGCCAATAAGCACCAGCAATTTTTGTTAGCTTGAAGCTTGTGGCATCAAGCTCACCAGTCGAATCAATGTGTGGACCCTTGCATAGGTCAACAAATTCTCCAGTTTGATAAAGCGAGACTTCAGAGTCTTTTGCCTCATCATTTAAAATCTCAACTTTGTAATTTTGTCTTGCTTTTTGAAAAAGTTCTATTGCTTTGTCGTGAGATACGACTTGTTTTTCAAAAGCAAAATTTTTGTTAATAATCTTAATCATCTTTTTTTGTAAAATTGACAAGTCCTCTGGAATGAGAGTTCGTGGCAAATCAAAATCATAATAAAATCCATTTTCAATGTTTGGACCTACACCAAATTTTGCCTCTGGAAACATTTCCAAAACAGCACTAGCGAGAATGTGAGCAAGTGAATGTCTTTTAATTTCTAATTCTATTTCTTTTTTCATATTTTTGATTTTATAATTAAATTTTTGATAAATAAAAAAGCCCAAGAAAACTTGTGCTTTGGGACCCAACAAAGGGCGGTTCCACCCAAATTCCTTAATGAAAAACTAAGGCAACTTTCAAATTGTTTCGAAGTTTAGTTCCATTGTAAACGGAATTGAAAATTAGTTGTCATGGAGTTCAATTTTCAACCTGTAGATTTACAGACTAAAGTCTGAACTCCAATAATATTTCCAAAAACGGTTGGTAACCATTCCAATCACTTCTAAATAAAGTTTAGATGATTTTTAAATTTGTGTCAAAAAAAGTAAATTATTATTTTAAATTATCTTCCCCAACAATCCCTCTAATCTTTTCAATAATACCTTCGCTTTTTTCAATATCCTTAAGCGTCTTTATTTTTTGATAATTTCCACTGGCAGAGGGGATAGAGACGAAAACTTGACTGTCTCCTTCTTTAGCAGATTTGAGAATTTCAGAAATTTTTTGCATAATTTCTTTTGAGTTTTCTTGTGGAATTTTGATTTGAATTGAATTTTTCAATTTTTCTTCTCTTTTTTGATATTTTTGAGAATATGATTTTGCTTCATTCATATTGATTCTCTTGATTTCCTCGGCAAGCATTTTAAAAACCCCATCTTTGTCTGATAGTTTTCCTTTAATCCAAACAATACTCCCTTCGGTCCAAATTTCCTGATTTTGATCAAGAAGTCGAGGAAAAACAAGCGCTTCAATTTTACCAGTGAGATCTTCCAAAATTGCAAAAACCATCGTTTGTCCTCTTTTAGTAACAATTTTCTGAATTTTGGTAATAATTCCTCCGACTTTGACAATTTGATTAACATCTTCGCTTCCTAAATCATTAATTCCTTTAAACTCACTTCGCAGGTAAGAAGAATATTCTTTCAGTGGATGATCAGAAACATAAAGTCCAAGCAGTTCTTTTTCCCAGGCCATTTTTTCCTCTTTATTGACTGGTATAGTGTCAGTGAGCTGTAGCTGATTTGTGCTATTTGTTGAATCTTCAGCGTTGCCGAATAAACTAACTTGTCCACTGTTTCTCGCCTTTTGATGTTCTTTGGCAAATCCTATAATTCGTTCCATATTAGAAAGTAATTTATTTGCTTCTTCCATAGAGTCGAATGATCCAGATCTCGTCAGACTTTCCATTGATTTTTTGTTTAGATCTTTTGATTCAACTCGCAAAACAAAATCTTCAATTCCTTTAAATTTTCCGTTTTCTTTTCTTTCTTCAACGATGGTTTCGACAATGTTTTGACCTACATTTTTAATCGCTGATAATCCAAAGCGAATTTCTTCTTTTCCATTTTCATTTATAACTCCAAAATTTACAAAGCTCATATTTACATCAGGAGGAAGAACTTCAATTCCCATTTGCCTACATTCATCAACTTCAATTGCAATACGATCAATATTTTCTCGATCAGCCGTGAGAAGAGACGCCATAAATTCGGCTGGATAGTGAGCTTTGAGATATGCAGTTTGATATCCAATAAAAGCATAACAAACTGCGTGCGATCTATTAAAACCATACTCGGCAAATTTTTCCATATCAGAAAATGTTTCTTCGGCAATTTTCTTTGAAATATCATTTTTAATACATCCCTCAATAAAATCTACTTTCATTTTCGCCATCAATTCGGCAATTTTCTTTCCCATAGCTTTTCGAAGAGTATCTGCTTGTCCACCTGTGAAATTTGCCATATCTTTAGACAATCTCATAACTTGCTCCTGATAAATAATAACACCGTAAGTATTTTTCAAGGCATTTTCCATAACTGGATGTTTATAGACAACATCTTTTCTACCATGCTTTCGATCAATAAATTCATCTACCATACCAGAATTAAGAGGTCCAGGACGATACATCGCCACCATTGCCACAACATCTTCAAAATCAGTTGGAGATAGTTTTTTTAGATACCTTTTCATTCCGCTTGATTCAAATTGAAAAACTCCAGTTGTTTTTCCTTTCTGAAATAATTTCAAGGTTTTTTCATCATCAAGAGGAATATTTGGCAAATCAATTTTTTCACCCTTTGTTTTTGAAATAATCTTCAAAGCGTTTTCAATGATTGTAAGGTTTTTCAATCCTAAAAAATCCATCTTCAAAAGCCCGAGATCTTCAATATTATGCATTTCATATTGCGTCACATATCCTGAATTCCCTTGTGGCGGATATTGACAAGGAGTATATTGATCTAGTGCATTTTTACTAATCACAACACCACAGGCATGAGTTGAACTGTGTCTAGCAACTCCTTCCAGTTTCAAAGCATTATCAATAAGATTCTTTATATCTGATTCATTGTTATACATATCTTTTAATTCTTTCACATTTTCAACTGCATATGGAAGTTTTGTAAACATTGGAATTGCTTTTGAAACTCTATCACATAAAGAATAGGGGAGCCCAAGAGCTCTTCCTGTATCACGAATTGCAGCACGCGCCGCCATTGTTCCAAAAGTTATAATTTGCGCAACATGGTCTTGTCCATATTTTTTAGCAACATATTTCAGAACTTCATCTCTTCTATTGTCTGCAAAATCCAAATCAATATCAGGCATACTGATTCTGTCTGGATTCAAAAACCTTTCAAAAAGTAAATCATATTTTATAGGATCAATATCTGTAATGCCAATCAAGTAAGAAACAATCGATCCAGCAGCCGAGCCTCTTCCTGGTCCAACAATAATTCCTTGATTTTTTGACCAATTCACAAAATCTTGAACGATAAGAAAATATGAAGCAAAGCCCATATTCGCAATTGTATTTAACTCAAATTGTAATCTTTTTTCAATTGTGTCGTTTGACTTTCTATATCTTTTTTCAATTCCAATTCTACATAATTTCTCCAGATATTTTTCAGGAGTTAAATTACCAGGAACTTCATAGTGAGGGAGTAAAATTTTTCCAAGATCAAGTTCAACATTACACTCCGATACAATTTTTTGCGTATTATCAATTGCTTCAGGAACATGCTTAAAACTTCTAATCATTTCTTCTGAACTTTTCATTGAATAATCTTCACCAATCATGGTCATTCTATTTTTTTCATCAACTGTTCTGTTCATTTGAATGCATAGCAAAATATCCTGAGCCTTGTCATCTTCTTTGTTGATGTAATGAATATCATTTGCCGCCACAAGAGGAGCTTTAGTTTTTTCAGAAAGTTTAATTAAAGCATCATTAATGATACTTTGCCCTTCAAGACCTGGGTGATCTTGAAGCTCTAAATAAAAATTTTCTTTTCCAAAAATATCTTGAAACTCGTTAATTACTTTTTCAGCTTTTTTAAGGTCATTTGCCAAAATTGCCTGTGAAATTTCTCCACCCATGCAAGCACTTGTACCAATAAGACCTTCTGAATTTTCCCTGAGAAGCTCTTTGTCAATTCTTGGTTTATAATAGAAACCTTCAATGTGAGCAGAAGTTGTCATTTTAATTAAATTTTTATAACCAATTTCATTTTTCGCAAGTAGTATTAAGTGATTTCTTCTATCATTCGAGCCAAGAGTTTTATTGTGTCTAGAAACTGTTGAAACATAAGCCTCGACTCCAAGAATTGGCTTTATATTATTTTTTTTTGCTTTTTGATAGAACTCAACAGCACCATACATAACACCATGGTCAGTTAAAGCAAGTGAGTCCATTTCTAGTTCTTGCGCACGTTTTAATAAGTCGTCAATCTTTGCCAAACCATCGAGAAGGCTATAGTGACTATGAGTATGAAGGTGGGTAAATTTCATATTGTTTAATTCTGAAGTAATGAGTTAAGTTATTTATTTTTTCTATTCTGCCAGAAATATAGCAATCCAATTATAATAACTGCAACAGATAATATTTTTAAAATATTAAACAAAACTGTATAAAAAAGAAATCTGGTAAAATCTGTGATTGCTTGCGTTATCGCAATTCCTGTTGAAGTATCCGTTAAGATAAAAATTAATAAAAAAGAAAGAGTAATAAGTATTATTATTTTTTTGGCTTTTTTAGGAAAGTTTCTAAAATATCTCTGAAGAAATAATCCAAGCCTTTCTTTTTTCGAAATATCTTTTTTTTGAGTTTTTATAATGTTTGTAATTGAATTATAATAACCAGTTAATATTTCTTTTGTATCATTTTCAGATACATCAAATCCAGGCTCTTGAATTATTTTTTTATACATTGACCGTGAATAGTTTAATTTTTCAGGATTTTGAAGCACGATTTTCGCGTTATTGATTCTTTCTTCAATATCTTTCCCAGGAAAATTTTTATCACTTAATACCATTAACAAAATTTTTTCAGTTTCAACTATCGCCATTTTATACCCTGAATAGCTCCCTTCACTTAAATTTTCATCAACTCTATTCCAAAATTCTTGATATTTTTTTGTTGATGGATTATCTTCTTCCATATATTTGAAATTATAGTTATTATTAATTTAATTATATATCATAGTCGATATATTGCAATTTTTTTACACAGCTTCAAGATTGTTACTAAAAAAGTAATATTTCTCTAATATATTTTGTTTCGTATTCAATAATGACAATTTGTTGACAAAAATTGTAAAAAAATTATAATAAATATACTAAATTACATCAAATATAAATGTTTTTAGTAGAAGGCTCTAATAGATGCAGTAAAAAGAGCTTTTTATATTGCATATTTAATAGTAAGATAGAAAGGGGAAATGAATGATTATTCCTGATTTTTCAAGAGAAGAGAAATTATTTCAGAAAGGATATAGACATATCGCTGGAATTGATGAGGCTGGTCGTGGTCCATTGGCCGGTCCTGTGGTTGCCGCAGCAGTCGTCTTTTCTGACACAAAAATTTTTAAAAAATTGACCGATAAAGGTATAAGAGACTCCAAAACTATATCCGAGAAAAAAAGAGAATATTTTTACGAACTCATAATTGAAAATTCTCTAGACTGGTCCGCTGGAATCGTTTCAGAAAAAACTATTGATGAAATAAATATACTTGAAGCAACCAAGCTTGCAATGAAAAGAGCGGTTGAAAAATTAGACAATAAACCAGATTTTTTATTAATTGATGGTATGAATGTTCTTGATAGTTTCCCTGCAAGTCAATTGGCAATTCCAAAAGCAGACCAAACCGTTTTTTCTGTCAGCGCTGCTTCAATTATTGCAAAAGTGACCAGAGATAGGATATTACTTAATTTTGATAAAGAATATCCTGGTTATGGATTTGCAAAACACAAAGGTTATGGAACTAAATTTCATATGGAAATGCTCGGTAAAAAAGGTCCTTGTAAAATTCACAGAAAGTCTTTTAGTCCTATTGAAAAATTACTTTTAAAATTGCATCTAGATAAAAGATAGAAATACTTGCAAAATAAAATAAGTTAGTGTAGTATAAAGACAAATAATAAAATTAAATAAGAATAAATTATATGCCACATCCAAAGAAAAAGCTAACAAAAGCAGCAAAAAATCAGAGAAGGTCACATCATGCGCTCAAAGCGATCAATCTGGCTAAGTGTGAAAATTGCGGAAAACCAATAAAACCACATCGTGCATGTTTAATTTGCGGACAATATAAAAAAAGAGAAGTAATTGATATTACAAAAAAACTTCCGAAAAAAGAACAGCTTAAGATTGCAAAAAAGAAAACAAAGGAAGAAAATAAAGGCTTAAAAAAAGTTCAGAAAGAAGCTGAGAAACTGAAGAAAACAGAAAGTAAAAAAGAAGACAGAAAAGAAGGAATGAAAAGTGTTGTTCGTGGCGACAAATAAAACCAGTTTAAATAATGAGATATTATGTCTAATAGACACTTGTCTAGATCTATAACAATGCAAAGTTTGTATGAATGGGATTTTCAAATCTCTGTTCTTGAAGGTGACAGAAGCGCAAAGGATAAAAAAAGGCTTGACGTTATCGTGAAAAATAATATCAAAGAATACGGCATTGATGCAAAAAAAGACGACTTTGTTTTTGATGTTGTGGATGGTATTTTTGATAATTTAAAAAAGATAGATTCGATTATCAAAAGACTAGCTCCGGAATGGCCTATTGAACAAGTGACAATTATTGACAGAAACATACTTCGTATTGGAATTTATGAACTGATGTTCAGTAAAAGAACGGATGTTCCTCCACGAGTTGCGATTAATGAGGCAATTGAACTCGCCAAATCATTTGGTGGAGATTCTAGCGGAAAATTTGTAAACGGAGTGTTAGGAAGTTTATATAAAGAAAAAACTGCTAAAAAAGATAAAGCAGAAAAAAATAATATATAAATTTAAATTATGAAAGATTTAGAAAATCTTGAAAAAATAATAGAAGTAGAGTTTAAAAATAAAAATCTTTTACAACAAGCTCTAGTTCATCGTTCATATATAAATGAGCATAAAAATTTTGAACTTGATCAAAACGAAAGATTAGAATTTCTAGGTGATGCAGTTTTGGAGCTTGTTACAACAGAATTTTTATATAATACATTTTCAAATCCTGAAGGAGAATTAACAAATTATCGAGCAGCCTTGGTAAATCGTAAGATGCTTGCCAAAATTTCAGTTGAAATTGGTCTGGAAGATTATTTATTAATGAGCAAAGGTGAGTCAAAGGATACTGGAAGGGCTCGACAATATATTATTGCTAATGCGCTTGAAGCAGTTATTGGCGCAATTTATCTTGATCAAGGATATGACCAATCAAAGAAATTTATCGAAAAGTATTTCCTGAGCAAAATGGATGATGTTTTAGAAGAAAAATTATATCAAGATCCAAAAAGCA
>JAGLSJ010000027.1 GCA_023270095.1 Minisyncoccota bacterium | reverse complement strand
GATGGGTTGCAGATGAAGAAAAATTCAGAGATGAAATCAAAGAACAGCAATTTGAAGAAACTGTTATGAAACTTGCAAGACGCAATGGAAAAAGTTATGCAACAGATGCGCTAGCTAGACTTCATATTAATAGAGACAATTTGAATCCAATGGCAAAAAAAGCCTTGAAATCTACTGGACTTAAATTTCCCTTATATAACCCTTTTTACAATATGCTTGCCCAGACAATTGAAGTTATCCATTATGTCGAAGAATGTCGCGAGTTGGTAAGTAAGCTTGAAAATTCTAATTTCAAAAATATCAACACGGACTTTGAAATCAAAAAAGGATTTGGTTCTGCTCTTCTTGAAGCACCAAGAGGAATACTTTATCATTCATACGATATAAATGATAAAGGCATTGTAACTCAAGCAGATGTAATGACACCGACTGCTCAGCTTTTAGTAAATTTGAACGACGACCTAAAAGAATATCTTCCTCGAATTAAAAAATATAATAAAGAAAGAAGAGAACTGGAAATCCTAAAACTTATTCACTCTTATGACCCTTGCATTTCCTGTTCAACACATTAATCATATTAACATTTTAACATATTATTTCTTGATAATTTTTATTACTAGTATTGTTTGTTATTTGTTAAAATGTTTTAATATTAATATGTTAAAATCATTTCTATGCACGATATACACGCCGCCAATCAAATGCTCAAAACTGCATTAGAATACGCAGAAAAAAATAATTGTAAAAAAATAAACTCAATAACAATTGAACTTGGAAAAGTTGTTGAACATGATGAACTTATTATGCCTGAAAATTTGAAATATAACATTGGATTGATTTCAAAAAACACAATCGCTGAGGATTGTGAAATTATTATTATTTCGAAAGATAACAATAAACTGAATTTAGTTGAAATTGATGGAGTATAAATGCTTTATCAATAAAAAAAGTCTAATTTATAATTTATAGATTAGACTTTTTTTATTGTCATCCTGAGCTTGTCGAAGGATTATTTTTCATTACGGGAGTGGGTTTACAACCCAGTTCTTCTATCGCAAAAAATCTTATAAATTACCAAACAATTCAATTTTCTCTTCCACTTTTTTCTGAACA
The DNA here is from genome assembly GCA_023270095.1 of Minisyncoccota bacterium. Taxonomy (GTDB): domain Bacteria; phylum Patescibacteriota; class Minisyncoccia; order JAHIHE01; family JAGLIN01; genus JAGLLA01. The sequence goes on along the minus strand of JAGLSJ010000027.1, from coordinate 6,982 downwards.
GCATCACGAGCGACTGACAAAACCTTTCTTGGGTCTATTACCATTTGTCCGCTAGCAAAAAAATCATTTATGGCAGTTATAAAAGCAATGCGAACTTCTGTATCAATATTCACGCTGACAATACCACATTCTTTTATCGCTCTTGTCACATCTTCAGAAGGAGTTCCTGATCCTCCATGCAAAATAAACGGAGTTGAAACTCTCTCTCGCAAAATTTTCAATAAATCTAAGTCTAAATGAGGATTGCCCTCAGCTTCATACATACCGTGAATATTCCCAATTATAATCGCCACCGTATCAACCCCCGTTCTTTTGACAAACTCTTCAAGCTCATCTGGATCTGTCTTTTCCATTTTCGCCAACGTAACCCCTTGTTCAACACTAATATCTAATTTTGGAATTTTACCCAATTCTGCCTGAACAGTCGCTCCTTTTTTATGAGCATAGTCAACAATATCTTTTGTCACTTCAATATTTTTTTCAAATTCAAAATGAGAAGCATCAATCATCACCGATTCAAATCCTGCATCAATACATTTTTTGACAAATTCTGGATCTTTCCCATGATCTAGATGCATAACCAAATCAGCACTTGATTCTTCAATTACACCTTTAACCATATTAACAAGTGGCAAAAAACCAGCATATTCAACCGCCGATTCCGTAATGCCAATCAAAGCTGGCATTTTCTTTTCTTCCGCCGCTCTCGCAATCCCCTGCGCTACTTCCAAGTTTGAAGTATTAAACATTCCAAAAGCATACTTCTCTTCTTGTGCGTTTTTTATTATTTCTTTAATCAATGTCATCTGATATTAGATTAATTATTAAATTATTTTATTTACCATTTTTATCAAAACAAATTTACAATCCTTGCAAACTCACTGGCATTAAGAGATGCGCCACCGACCAGAAGTCCATTCATTCCAGTATTATCAACAAAATCCAAAGAATTTTGACTATTCACGCTTCCACCATAAAGAATATCGATTTTTTCGGCAGTTTTTCTGTCATATAAATTTGAAATTATTTTTTTAATAAATAAACTCATGCTCATCACTTCGTCTTGCGATGGAATTTTTCCCGTGCCAATTGCCCAAATTGGCTCATAAGCAATTATCAAATTTGAGATTTGAGATTTTTTTATATTTTGCAAAGCTCCTTGTATTTGTCTTTCAATTACTTCGGTAGTTTGATCATTATTTTTTTCTTCCAACGATTCTCCAATACACAAAATTACTTTTAATTTATTTCTCAAAGCTGAAATGATTTTTAAATTTATCAACCCGTCTGTTTCTTTTATATATAACCTTCTTTCAGAATGACCTATGATTGTATACTTTATATCTAAATTTTTCACCATCAAAGCAGAAATTTCTCCTGTATAAGCTCCCTTATCTTCCCAAGATATATTTTGAATTCCCAAATCAATTTGAGAACTAGGCTTAATTTTTGCAAGATAAATTGACGGCGGACAAATTATAACTTTTCTACTGTCAGATTTTTTTATTCCTTTTTTGACAGTTTTAATTATATTTTCTGCCTCAACAAAACTAACCGGATTCATTTTCCAATTGGCAATTATTATTTTTTGTTTTTTCTTTATCATTTTATATAAAAAAATTTAATAATATTTCACATTAAATTTAATTCAAAACATCTCATACTATAAACATAACACAACCCATTTTATAAAATAAACACTGTTTCAAAACCATACAAACTATTAATCTATTTCTCCTTTAAATATTTATAAATACTCGTAGCTGCAATTGCCCCTTCTGAAGTTGCTGTCACAATTTGACGAAGACCGTTTGAACCGTTTGTAATGTCCCCTGCTGCATAAACTCCTCTAATGTTTGTGGCTCCACTTTGATCGATAACAACATAACCGCTATCATCAGTTTTCATTTCAAGCTCCTTAATCAAACTCGCAGAAGGAATAGAACCAGCTTCAATAAACAAGCCATCTAATTTAATTTTCTTGCTCTCATTATATTCACTATCAAGTTCTATTTCTTCAACCTTTTTCTCTCCTGATACTTTTATCACATTTGTATTATAAATAATTTCTACTTTCTCATTTTTTTCAAGTCTATCAATCATAATTGGCTCGCACCTCAAAGGTTTTTTTCTATAAATTAAATAAACCTTACTAGCATGCTCAGAAAGCATCATAGTTGCCATAGCAGCTGAATTACTGCCACCAACAACAGCAACAATTTTTTCTTTGAAAAAAGCACTGTCACAAACAGCACAATAACTAACACCCTTTCCAAGAAATTCTTCTTCTCCAGGAATATTAAGCTTTCGATGCTTTGTTCCAAGGGCCATTAATATAGATTCTGCTTGATAAACTTTATCAAGACCTGTTTTAATCGTAAAAATATTTTTTTCAGAATCAGAATCTACTTCTTTAATGATCTCTACTGCATTTTCTTGAAAAATATCAACGCCTAAAGTTTTAGCATGATCAGAAAAATTATTAACTAAATCCAATCCCTTAATTGATTTTTCTCCTGGCCAATTTTCAAGCAAATGCGCTTTTGATGTCGAACTATCAAAAATATTCCCTATAACTATATGATTAATTTTATACCTTGAAGCATAAATAGAAGCTGAAAGTCCAGCAGGTCCAGCTCCAAGAATTATCAAATCATACATAGTTTTTCTCTTATTATTTTTAATAAATTACTATTCTGTTGCTTTTATAGCTCCCACAGGACAACTATCAACAATCATTCCACAATCGCAATCACAACTTTCACAGTTACCTTCTCCAATAACCTGAGATTTTCCGCTATCATCTAATTCAAAAATACTAGGACACAAATTTATACACGCTCCACAACCAATGCAAAGATCTTGATCTACTTGAATCTTATTTGACATATTTTATATGTTTATCTAATTATTTTTTAACACAGCATTTATTTTTTCTACTAAAACCTCTTTTGGTTGAAGTCCTGTCATCTCGTCTAAAACTGTATCACCTTTAAAAATCTTGATGGTCGGAATGCTCAAGATTTCATACTCGCCAGCAACACTCGGATTTTCATCCACATTAAGTTTTCCAACTTTCATTTTTCCTTCGAATTCCTTTGAAAGTTCATCAATGACAGGTCCCATCATCTGACACGGACCACACCACGGAGCCCAAAAATCCACTAAAACCGGGATTTGAGAATTTTTCACTTCCTCCTGAAAATTTTGATCAGTAAATTCAATATGCATAAACATATTCCTTTCTATATTATTTTATTAAATAATATAAGTTTATCAATATATATAAGCAAAAAAAAATGAATTAAATATTGCTTCTGCCTATATTAATAATAAACTTATACTTATATATTACAACAAAAAAAGAAGAAAAGCAACAGCATGTGATTGAATCTAATAAAATAAATCTATCATAAAAAAACAGGATTTACTTTTTAACAAAAAGCAAATCCCTTATTTCTCTCATATCCAAATGCCTTATCTATATCCTCTTCAGTATGTTCTGTCTGAAATTGGAGCAACCAAATCATATCAGAATATAATCTATTTTCAGCTTTAACAGCTAGAACGAAACTTCTTATTTTCATTGCTCTTATATCCGACAATCTTGTTGTTATGCCAATCTCAATTCTTTCTGCCGCTCCAAGCCTCGTTGAAAAAGGTTCGGACATAGCACAATCCCCTTCTTCAATATTAGATTTAAAAAGAAAAGAAGCAAAAGCAAATTCATCCAATATCTTTGATCCTTTATTAAGTTCATTCTTCCTCCAAGAGTTCACTTCTTCAACAACTTCTGCTTCAGGCATTTCACCATCCATAATAGATTGAATTTTATCATTATCAACACCAGCCATTATTTCCTCGATAACATTTTTTGCTTCTCTTCTATTCATTATTTTACCCTCCTTGTTTACATTATGACTTAAATAAGCCAATTTATTTACATATTCTATAAATAAATTGCCTTATTCAAGTATTTTTTAATGTTCAAATATTTTTTGTTTTTCACTATACTTTTATTTTTATTTTAACAAAAAAACCCACTCGTTCGGGGTTATCTTTCAACTTTTATAGATATTTAAAATTTCTATTATTCATCATAAACTGCTGAAAGATGACCCTTGAGAATATTATATAGGCACACAAAAGAGCCCTCTGTTCTCAAAGTATGTTTAATGACTTTCACTTGTACAATTATTCTGTTATTTTCCATATTTTTGAATATATTCTTAATTTACCTATATTATATACCTGCTTAATGAAATGTCAAAAAGTTATCCACAGGCGTTGATTTATTCAAACAAATCTGTGCTTAAATATCTCTCTCCATTATCTGGTAAAATCACTACAACAGTTTTACCATTTTTCAATTCTTTAGCCTTTTGAAGAGCAATATACATAGCAGCTCCAGAACTCATACCAGCCAAAATTCCTTCCTTCTTGGCTAATAATTTTGAAACATCAAAAGTTTTTGACACCAAGTCCTTTTTAATTTCAATAATTTCATCAAAAGCATCATCTTGAAAAAGATCTGTTTGATTAAGCTCTTGCGAATTTCTAAGCCCTTGAATTTTCGCTCCTACCTCAGGCATAACCCCAATAACTTTAATTTTCGGATTATATTCTTTCAGATACTTTGAAACTCCAACTCCTGTCCCAGCGGTTCCGATACTCATAACAACCATATCAATTTTTCCTTCAGTTTGTATAATAATCTCCTTACCAGTTACGTTATAGTGAGCTAAAGCATTAGCAGGATTTTTAAATTGATCAAGATCAGCATATTTCTCAGGATTTTTAGCTAAAATTTCTTTTTTCATTTCAGTAGCGCCATCGGTACCATTTTCCCCTGGAGATAAAATCAATTTTGCCCCATAAGCTTTAATTAACTTTCTACGTTCAATGCTTACTGATTCTGGAATAATGATTGTAACTTTATATCCCTTAACTGCAGCAATAATTGCCATAGCAATCCCAGTATTTCCTGAACTTGCTTCTATAATAACCTTATCTTTGGTTAATTCCCCTGATTTTTCAGCAGTTTCAATCATATGAAAAGCCATTACACTTTTTATAGAGCCCCCAATATTATATTCCTCCAACTTTGCCAAAACTGTAGCATCACCTGAACTTGTAAGATTATTTATTTTTACTATTGGCGTATTGCCAATGAGACTTAATACATTTTCGTAAATCATCTTTTTTATTTAGTATTACTTAATTTTTACAAACAAAAAACAACCCACAGGTTGATTTTTAAAGAATTATATAAAATACATAAACACAAAAATCAACCTGATTTACAGTCTACAACAAAGACAAGATTGATTTTGAAATGTTTTCATATATAATAAATTTACTTATAACAAAATATTAGCATTTATAAATTTATTGTCAAGCAAAGATTTTTATTTATCAAATCTAATAACTTCCCCTTCTTTAATTTCTATATTATTACTCTTCTTTATGAGATTATCCTCAATGCCATCATCACCTTCTTCTTTCTTTTCATTCATTAAATCAAATTCCTCATTTTTTATAATATCTTTATTAACAACACCTTCGTTTTGCTTTATTTTTTCAGTTACTGTTTGATCTCTTTCTTTTTCAATATTATCATTATTAATAGCTCGTTCCTCTTTTTCTATATTTTCGACTTTTTCTTTCTTTTCAACAATCACCTGCTTTTCTTCTTTTTTTTCCGGAACATCAAAAGTGGGTTTTACATCAATTTTTTTTTCAACAATCGGGGCTTCCGTCTTCGTAGTTTCTGCTGCTTTTTTTCTAACCTCCACAAGACAATTTTTACAATATATTGCCCTTTTCGGATCTGGCTCAAAAGGAACTTTGATTTGTTCTTTGCAAATTTCACAAGTTGCATCCCATGTTTTTCTATTATCTATCACTTCTTTATTTTTTTCCAAAACTCCTTCTTTTTGTCCATTATTTTCTTCCATTCCAGACCATCTCGAAATTTTTTCTTCCACAACTTCTCTTTTATTAGAATATCTTTCTCTTGACACCTTGATTATTTTTTCTGAATTACTTTTCTCGCTAACTTTTTCGGGTGGTAAAGTCGTTGCGCTGAAAGCATCTCCTGTCACACCATTGATCATTAACTTAAGATATATATCATATTTTGCAAGATTAACCAAATCGTTCATCATAAATATTGGTTCAAATTCTTTTTCCAGCCATTCTGCATCGCCCGCTCCAACACGAAAAGAAATCAAAGTTCCTATATTACCAAAAATAGCATCTCTGACTTCTTCTTCAAGTTGACCAATATATTGATGAGCAATTATTAAATTCAATCTATATTTTCTTGCCTCAGAAAGAATACCCGCAAACGACTCTGTAGCAAAATTTTGAAACTCATCGACATAAAGATAAAAATCCTTTCTTTCTTCTTCAGAAATATCTGCTCTACCCATCGCCGCTAATTGAATTTTTGTAATTAACATCGCACCCAAAAGCGCACTATAATCTTCCCCAATTTTTCCTTTTGCCAAATTAACAATGAATATTTTTTTGTTATCCATGATATCTCTCATATCTATCGTAGAATGAGTTTGAGAAATTATATTTCTTACAAGAGAGCTGGAAAGAAATTGTCCAACTTTATTTTGAATCGGAGATATTGCATCTACTGTAAATTGTTGAGAATATTTTGTAAATTCATTGAGCCAAAAAGCTTTTACAACAGGATCAGTTACTTTGTTGACAACTTTTTTTCGGTATTCTTTGTCAATAAACATTCTCGGAACTCCCAAAAGAGTACTTCCAGGATATTCTAAAAGCGCCAAAATTACATTTCGAAGTAAATATTCAAGTCGAGGACCCCAAGAATCAGCCCATATTTTTTTAAAAACACCAATCAATCCCGAAGCAACAAGGTGTCTATATTTTGAATCAACCTGTTCCATTACATTAAAAGCAATCGGATAATCCACATCTGCTGGATTAAAATAAACAACATCAT
>JAGLSJ010000026.1 GCA_023270095.1 Minisyncoccota bacterium | reverse complement strand
AGATGTTTGGGGATATAAGTATTAAAAAATTTGAAAATTAAATTTTGTTGATCAATATATGAGAAGATTTAATTAACATAAAATAACAATATAATAACCATGAATACTGAATCAATATTAGAGAGCTTGCTTTTCATTTCAGGTGAGCCGATGAGTTTCAGAAAACTTGCAAAAATTATTAATGAAAAGGAGAAAGAAATTATTGCGAGCGCTGAATCTTTGGCAAAAAAATATGGCGAAGTAAACGGGGGATTAAAAATTATTATCAAAGATAGTAAAGTGCAAATGGTGACTGCTGGAGAAAATAGCGAATTTGTGGAAAAATTTTTTAAAGCTGATATTGAAGGAGATTTATCTCGAGCAGCGCTAGAAGTTCTTTCTGCAGTTGCCTATAGAGGACCAATTTCAAGGTCTGAAATTGAAGAAATTCGAGGAGTTAATTGTAGTTTCACTTTGCGTCATTTGACAATTAGAGGTCTTGTGGAGAGAATAAATAATCCGAATGATGCTAGGGCATATTTATATAAAATATCTTTTGATTTTTTGAAAAAGTTGGGAATTGAAAAAGTGGAAGATTTACCGAAATTTAATGAGTTGAAAGAAAAAGAGTCGTTGAAGGAAATTAAGGAGATAGATAATACTATTGAAGAGAAAAAAGATGAGGTTAGTAATGATTCGGAGAATGTATAATAGTGGCATTTAACTTAAATTTTAATTAAAATTTAAAAAAATAAAATGGTTGAAAATTTGGCTATAGTTTTGTTGGTTTTTTTGAGTCAGTTGGGCGTTGTTTCTGAGGGTCAGAATAATGCTGAATTTTTGACTAAACTTATTAAATCAGAGTCAATTGAAGAAAAATTTATTTTTCAAGAAGAAAATTGGAATTATTATAATGAAAACATTAAATTAGAAAATAAATTATTTTCTTTGCCTAATAAGATAAAAGATGATTATATTGACATTGATTCGAATTCGGCTATAGCTTTTGACACGGAAACTGACTTTGTTTTATATTCAAAAAGCTCTAATGAAAAAATGCCAATCGCGAGTATTTCAAAAATAATGACTGCTTTAGTTGTTTTGGAAAATAGTAAGCTTGATAATAGTGTCGTTATCAGTGAAAATGCGTATAATACAGAAGGCAGAAAAGAGGGACTCTCTGTGAGAGAAGAAATTAGCGTGGAGAATCTGATGAAGATTATGATTGTTGGATCAAACAATGTTGCAGCTACTGCTTTCGCAGAACACATTGGTGGAAATGTTGATAATTTTGTAATTTTGATGAACGAGAAAGTTAAAGAGTTGGGATTGAAAGATACGATTTTTTACAATTCAACTGGATTGGATCAAAAAAATATGAATGTGTCTACTGCTTTTGACATAGCACAATTGGTTGATTATTCACTGAATATTCCTTTAATTTGGGAATATTCAACAATGCAGAGTGTTTCTGTCAGTTCCTTGGATGGAAAATTGAAACATAACGTCAAAAATACAAATTTACTTCTTGGGAAGATGGAAAATATTGCTGGCGGTAAAACTGGGTTTACAGATCAAGCGGGGGAATGCTTAGTATTGATTTCAAACAAGCCAGAAGAAAATCGAAAAGTTATCACAGTTGTTTTGGGTGCTAGTGATAGATTCTTGCAGACAGAGAAATTGAGAAATTGGGTTTTTGAAAATTATGAATGGTGATTTATTTGACAGATATTTTGTTTTTAAGTAGGATGAAAATAGATTTAAATTTGGAGGGATAGAAATGACAAAAGAAGACAAAACTACTAAGGAAAGTAAAATAGAACTAGCCGCTTATCTTGCGGTTGCAGTACAAGTTTTCGATTTTGAAAAGGAGAAAGAATCAGTTTGGCTTTCAAAACTTGTGAATTCAATGAGAGAAATGTCCTTACAAGCAAGTACTTCATTTTCTCTTAATGATTTGTTTGTGAACTATGCAGACAGAATATCTCCACAGAGAAGAATTTCAATTTCTCCAGATGTTCTAGTTATAAATTCATCAGATGAAACTTCTGTACCAAGAAGAGTTTCAATTCCTCTTAGTACTTTTTTTGTAGATTCATCAAATGAAACATCTCCACAAGAAGAAGTTTCAATTTATCCTGATGTTTTAATCGCGGATTTATTAGATGAAAAATTTTCAAGAATGAAAGTTGGAATTTTTGTGGATATCTTGAAAAAATGGGAAATTATTATTGACGAGTATGGAGAAACTACTTCTGGTCATGCTGGAAAGAAATACTATCTTACTGAAATAGGGAGATCGACAATATTGGAAATTAAAGAATCTATATTAGGAAAAGAGATTGAAATTATAGGATATTAAAGCTCTTTTTTCTGATAAAAAACACCCCGAGAACTACTCGAGGTGTTATTTTTTATAAATTTTATTTGATATTTTCTTTTGCTTTGTCAACGACACTTTTGAAAATCAGTGGGTTTTCTACTGCAATTTCAGCAAGAATTTTTCTGTCAATCTCTACTTTACCAAGTTTTAGAGCGTGAATGAATCTACTGTAACTTAGTCCAAATTCTCTCACACCAGCGTTGATTTTGATTTGCCACAAACCTCTCATTGTTCTTTTTTTTGCTTTTCTATCTCGATAGGCATATGTTCCAGCTTTCATCAAAGCTTCTTTCGCTGCTTTATATTTTTTACTTCTTGCATTTAGAAATCCCTTTGCCTTCTTGAGAACTTTTTTTCTTCGTTTATTGGCCATTACGCCTCGTTTTACTCTTGTCATATAAATTAAATTGTTAAATTATTTATTGTAGTGGTATATGAAAGTTATAACACGGTGTTTATTTTCCTAACTGTCTTTTGATTGATTTTTTTGTACCATTGGTAATTTTTTTATCCATTCTCTTTGCTCTTGTTTTGTTTCCAGATTCACTGGAATTGAAATGGTCTTGATTTGCTGTCCGTGCAATGACTTTTCCAGTTTTAGATATTTTAAATCTTTTGGCCACAGCTTTCTTTGTTTTAATTTTCATCTTTGTAAGAATTATTTTTTAAATATAGATTATCGCTTCTTGTATTCAATAATAGAACTGATTCCTTGAGGGGTTTTTTTTGCGCTTTGCTCTTCAATGATTTCTCTTTCGGCCGTTTCTTTGTCATTTTTTGATATTTCAGCAATCATATCGAGAAACATTTTCATTTTCTTAAAAGCAAGATCTTGATGTGCTTTTTCTCTTCCTCTTAGCACTATATCAATTTTAACCTTATTTCCTTTTTTCAAAAATTTTATAGCGTTATTAGCTTTAAAGGTCAAATCATGTTTTTCAATTCTTACACTAAGTCTAATGCCTTTTGTTTCTGTTTGCTTTTGCTTTGCACTTTGTTGTCTTTTCTGCTTTGCAACCTTATACATCTGTTTTCCATAATCCATCAGTTTGCAAACTGGCGGGTTAAGATTCGGAGATACTTCAACTAAATCAAGCTCTTTTTCAGCAGCTAAATTTAAAGCGTCCTCAGTTTTCATGAGTCCAAATTGTTCTCCTTCGCTACCAATCACCAAAACTTCTGGCAATTTAATCTGGTTGTTCACTCTTAATTCCTTTGCTATATATTTATACTTAATTGTTAATATAGCTCATTATATCTTATAATAAACTATAAGTCAAAGTTTTGATTTTGGTGGAGATGGCGGGAATTGAACCCGCGTCTAGTAAATCCATTCAAAAATCATCTACCAATATATGCCATTCTTTGGGGTTTAAAATTTATAAGCAATGAATGACCAAGACCTTATAAATTCGATTCTGACTAAATTTTCAGATTTTCGCGGTCAGGAATCACGAAGTCCTATCTTGATTTATGACACCGAAGTTTTGCTTATCAAGATTCAGCAATTCGATGGCTACCAGTCGATTAGACAGTAGCAGTCGCAAAGCTAGGAGCTCTAAAAATAGAGGCTACTCTGCTTACAAGTGATTTTGCACTTATATAGTTCTGATAATTTTTACGAGATCAATCAGAATGCTCGATTGGCAACTTTTAAATTAAGATTCCTATCGAATCTAAACATCCCCATTGCAATTTAAATATTTTTAAGATATAGATATTTAAATTTCAATGCTGATGTTAATTATTGTATAATTAATAATTTTTAATATTTATTTTTCAAAATTCTACTCATATTGACTTTCGCTTCTCTTTTTTTGATATCTTCTCGTTTGTCAATTTTCTTTTTCCCCTTTCCAATACCAAACTCAAGCTTTATTAGCCCGCGTGTAGAGTATACTCTAATTGGCACTAATGTCAAGCCTTTATGACTGATTTTTCCTAGCAAGGATTTAATCTCCCTTTTGTGAATGAGAACTTTTCGAGATCGATTTGGGTCATATTCTTTTTGCATATTCATCACTTGATATGCAGGAATATTCGCATTTGTCAGAAATGCTTGGTTTTCATGAATTGTGACGAATGCTCCTTTGAGGCTTATATGACCAGTTTTAATCGATTTAACTTCATGCCCTGCTAATACTAAACCACCTTCTAGTTTTTCTAGAATTTCATAATCATAGTTTGCTCGTTTGTTGATTGCATATGTTGGCATGGTTTTAGTTTAGCATAAAAATAACGAATTATGAATAGCGAATTATAAATTATTATGACTTTTTATCTAAAGCTGCCATTATTGACACTCTATTTCATAGGCTTATAATTAAAGCAGTAAATAGATAATTTGTAAATATATGAAAATTGGAATTGATGCGCAAACAATCTTGAACCCAAAAATGGGAGATGCTGCAGGTCTTGGGCACTATACCTATCATCTGATTGATAGTTTGCTTTCAATTGATCAAAAAAATGAATATGTCTTGTTTTTCAATTATAAAGCTAGAGAAGAAGATATAAAAAAGTTCAGCAGGCAAAATGTGACAATTAGACGGTTTCCATTTTCGCATTATAAAAAGTTTTTGCCATTGGCATATTCTGAAACTTTGACTACAGCATTTTTTTTGCGAGATAAGCTAGACATTCTTTTTGTTCCAGGAGGCAGAGTTCCACTCACATATAAGAAAAAGATTGTGGTCACGGGACATAATTTGGCTTTGAAAAAATTTCCTGAACTTTTTTCAAAGAAAGAGAATCTTAAATCCAGAATCAAGCCTGCTGCTTTTAAGAGGGCTGATACTGTAATTGCTTTAACTCAAGCTGGAAAAAAAGACTTAGAAAATGATTTTGGAGTTGACTCTAAAAAAATAAAAGTCATTAATAATGCTTTTGATAAAAATTTCTTTCAAATTGCGAGTTTGAATGAAATTCAGAAAGTAAAAGACAAGTATAAAATCAATGGTGAATATATTTTATTTATGAATACGATTAAGCCATTGAACAATCTGCCAAAATTGATTGAAGCATTTTCGAAGTTAAGATTACTTCTTAAAGGCAAAAAGCCAAATTCAAATTATAAATTAGTATTGGCTGGGAAAAATGGCTGGCTTTCAGATGAAATTCATCAAATCGCAAAGGATTTTGGACTTAAAAATGAAGTTATTTTTCCAGGTTATATTGAGCAAGAGGATTTAAACGCTCTTTATAGCGGAGCTGATGTTTTTGTGTCTGTTCCGTTATATGAAGAATTTGGTTCTACGGTTTTGGAGGCAATGGCTTGTGGGGTGCCGGTGGTTTGTTCAAAAATTCCTTCTCTTTCGGAAATTACTGGAGGTGTTACAGAAATGGTTGATCCTTATGATGTTGAGGGTATTAAGTGTGCAATTTTGAAAGTTCTTGATGATGATGTGTTGCGAGGTGAAATGAAAAAGAGTGGATTGGAGCAGGCAAAAAAATTTCATTGGAGAAAAACAGCAAAGGAGACACTGAGAGTTTTGGAAGGGGTGGTGAATTAGGTGTTATTCTGGAGAGAGTGAAACGATCGATAGAATCTCGTTACTATTTTGCATTAAATTGTAATTGTGAGGGTTCCATAGTCTCGTTAGGATCATGAAACCATCTAGCATCAAAATAAAATCCGCCAATCAATAGGCGGATTTTGTTTTTTTTCAACTCGTTTTTTTGAAAAAAGTGGGGTGGGAAAAAAGAAAATGGAAATTAATACTCCCTTTACTTTTTGTCATTTTTGGCTTATTATAAGTGAGTAATCAATAATGAAAGGTAATATTAAGCAATCTGTCATTTCGACAGAGCGATAGCGACGAGAAATCTGTAATTTTTATTGGCAGTGTTTATAACGTTTTTAGATCTCTCAATTGCCTTGCTCATTTCGAGATGACATTAAAATTAAAATAATGTTTAAAAAGGTGAATCCAAGACAGAATTTTCCGGAAATGGAAAAGGAAGTAATGAAATATTGGAAAGAAGAAAATATATTTGAAAAATCTGTAGAAAATAGAGACGAGGAAAAAACTTATAGTTTTTTTGATGGACCTCCGTTTGCAACAGGTCTTCCTCATTATGGACATGTAGTTGCCAGTTTAATCAAGGATGTAGTTCCTCGATTTCAGACAATGAAAGGGCATAAGGTTAATCGAAAATGGGGTTGGGATTGTCATGGTCTTCCAGTTGAAAACTTGATTGAAAAAGAACACGATATCAAGAACAAGCAAGACATTGAAAAATGGGGTGTTGAAAATTTCAATGACGCTTGTCATAATTCAGTTCTGCGTTATGCAGATGATTGGAAAAAATTCATTCCACGAATTGGAAGATGGGTGGACATGGAAAATGATTATCGGACAATGGATTGGAAATATACCGAAAGTATCTGGTGGGTTTTTTCAGAGCTTTTCAAAAAAGGACTTGTTTACGAAGGACACAAAGCAATGCATATTTGTCCGAGATGTGAAACGACACTTTCTAATTTTGAAGTGACTCAGGGATATAAGGATATTACAGATTTGTCAGCGATTGTGAAGTTTAAGTTGAAGCCAGGACAAAAGATTGGTGATTTTGAAGCTGGTGAAAATACTTTTGTTTTGGCATGGACGACGACTCCATGGACATTGCCTGGAAATGTGGCTTTGGCAGTTGGGGAGGATATTGAGTATGTTATAGTTGAAGATAAGTGGCTTTCTGTGGGTAAGCATACAAAAAAACCTTTAGGTATAGAAATTAGAATAGGATCGAAAATAATTACAAATTATTATATTATTGCAGAAAGCGATTTTGAAAAATTAGAAAGTGATTTTGACGGTATTCAGCCAAAATTAATTGGAAGACTTAAAGGAAAAGATTTACTTGGCCTGGAATATGAACCGCTATTTGATTATTATTCTCAAAAAGAAGATTTAGAAAACAAAGAAAAAGGCTGGAAGATTTATGCTGGTGATTTTGTTTCGACAGAAGAGGGAACTGGAATTGTGCATATTGCTCCGGCATTTGGAGATGATGATATGAAATTAGGGCAGAAGCATGATTTGCCTTTTGTTCAGCATGTCAAAATGAGTGGTAGGTTTGCGGATGAAGTTGTTGATTTTAAGGATAAGGAAGGTGAAAGCAGGGAAGTAAAGCCGAAAGGAAAAGAAGGCGAAAAAGATCCTCATATGCAAACTGACATTGAAATTATTAAATATTTAGCACATAATAATTCTTTGTTTTCAAAGAAAAAATATGAACATAGCTATCCTCATTGTTGGAGGTGTGATTCGCCGCTTTTGAATTATGCGACAAGTTCTTGGTTTGTAAAGGTGACGGAAATCAAGGATAAGATGGTGGAAAATAATAAGCAAATAAATTGGACTCCAGAATATATCAAAGAGGGGAGATTTGGGAAATGGCTGGAAGATGCTCGAGATTGGGCAATTTCAAGAAACAGATTTTGGGGAGCTCCACTTCCAATTTGGAAGTGTTCAGATTGTGAAAATATAGAAGTTGTTGAATCAATTGATGAGCTTCGAGAAAAAGTTGAAGAAAAAATAACTAAGCTTATTTTATTGCGACATGGAGAGAGTGAGAGCAATGTGAAAGATGTCAAAGCGGGACAGACTGATGGTTATCCTTTGACTCAAAAGGGTATTGAGCAATCAAAAAAGATAGCAAAAATACTAAAAAAAGAAAAAATTGATATTATAATTTCTTCTCCAATTCAGAGAGCCAAACAAACAGCTGGTATTGTTAATGATGTTTTAGGCATTGAGT
>JAGLSJ010000025.1 GCA_023270095.1 Minisyncoccota bacterium | reverse complement strand
TTTTTATGAAATAGGGGAGGATATGAAGGAATAGAAAATGGTTAGTTTAAATAAATTAATAAAATGCACTCCGACGAAAGTCAGGAAAAGGTGGCGTTAATATTCTTTTGAAATCCATAAATTTTATAAGGTTTTGTTCTTATTTTCGTAAGAGTTCTGCGTGATTTATTTTAATTAAAAATTATGAAATTATCAATTATCATTCCGACAAAAAATGAAGAAGTATATTTACCAAGACTTTTAAAAAGTATCAGGAAACAAACTTTTTCTGATTATGAAATTATTGTGGCAGACAATAAGTCGGAAGATAAGACTCCGGAAATTGCAAAGAAGTATAATTGTGTGTTGACGCAAGGAGGAATGCCTGGGCCAGGGAGAAATTTGGGAGCGAAAATTGCCAAGGGAGAGATTCTATTGTTTCTTGATTCTGATACTGAACTTGAAGATGAGTTTTTTTTGGAAATATTAGTTGAAGAATTTCAAGACAAAAATCTTGATGGTGCTGTGCCAAGAGTATTTCTTGAAGGTAAGTTTCTTGATAAGTTGTATTATGCTTTTTGGAACACCTTAGTAATGATTTTTCAGAAGGTAAGTCCTTTCGCGGGAGGCTGGTGTATTTTTGCTCGAAAAGATATGCACGACAAGATTAAGGGATTTGACGAGAGAATTGTTCTTGGCGAAGATTCTGATTATGCCAAAAGGATTGGCAAGATTGGAAAATTCAGAATGATAAAAGGTTCAAAAGTGAAAGTTTCTCCAAGACGATTTGAAAAAGAAGGACACTTAAAGATTATTCTTCAAAGTATTGGTGTCGGGATTTGGTGGGCAATAAAAGGAAAGGATGACAAAGGAAATCGATTTGGATATAATTTTGATATCTATAAAGATGAGGAGAAAAAATAGATTTTAGGTATAAATTGAGCATGAAGAAAAATTTTAATGACATAATATGAAATTTTTCACGGTATCTTTTGACAAGCTCAGGATGATACGCTAGTTATTTGAAGTGAGATTTAAATTATCGAGCTTCAATTAAATTTATAAATAAAAAATATGCAAAATAAATATATAGAAGGATTAACTTCAGCTGATGAATTAAAATTGGATCAAGAGGAGGTAGAAATAAAAGGTAAATATGAAAGAGATAGAACATTAAAAAAAGCAGAAGACTTTAAGATAGATCAAGAATTGAAAAGTAAAAATACAGAAAGTTCTAATGAAAGTGCCATAGAGAAAGCTCGAGAGAAACTAGCAGAAATGCCAGACAGTAAAAGCGAAATTGAAAAAGACGTTTCTCTGAAAGAAAAAAAATTATCTCCAGCAAAATTCCGAGAAGAGATAAAAAAGAAATCAGAAAAATTTGATGGATCGGAAACAGAAGAGGTTGTAAATTTTGTAAGAGATGGGGTTTGTGATTGGAAAATTTGTAAAGGTCTTCGTGAGGGTTTTGCCGAGGTTATGTCAGATGTTATTATCGAGGCATTGACGAAAGCGAGAATAGACAACGAAGAATTAGCTAAAATTGAAAATATAATTGATATCGGAGGTGGATATGGAGATAATCTGAAAGCCATTATTAGTAAAATAAAAGAAAAAAGGAAAAGTGATAAAAAAATTAATGGAGTTTGTTTAGATAATAAAACGAGTCTTTCAGAGGAGGCTGAGAATGATGAAGAAATCGTAGGAAGTTATCAAGATGCTTACGAGACATCATTTGAAGATGGTTCATTTGATTTGGTTATGGCAACTCATTTATTACAGGAGATAAAGGGGATTAAAAATAAGGAAAATATTTTACAGGAAATGAAAAGAATTTCCAAAGGAAGAATAGTTCTTATGGTTGAGGAAAAAAGAAGCGGTGTTGACGGTATAAAAGATTGGACTAATCATGTTGTTAATAATTTCAATGCAAAGTTTGATGTTTTGGACGAAGATAAATATAAAAAACTTTTTGAAGAATTGGGATTTACAATTGAAGCTGAAGTTAAATCTGAGCCTAACAAGATAACTTATTTATTGAAATTTGAAAAAACAAAAGTAGAATAATATTTCATTTAAATAAAAAAATCTGGCGAAACAACGTTCACTAGATTTTTTGTTGATCGTTTAATTTATTGACAAATTTTTTATTTATTATTAATATTATTAAATAGGTATTGTTGTCAATTAATTTAAAATAGCTTGATTGATAATGGCGTACAAGGAGGACTGATGTAGATGTTAGATATATCTAATTGGATAGCAAATTTACTATGGCCACAGAAATTTCGCGACAAAAGAGCGAAAAAGCTAGTAAAGGATCTTACTGGATGTGTAAGAATAGAAACCAGAGATAACATTGTTGATTTTGGATCAGGACACGGAGAGATACCCAAAGAAATGGCGAGACTTGGTTGCTTGGTGACATGTATTGATCTTTTCACTTTATTTTCAAAGAAAGTTGATAACAGTGAAGTAAGGGAAAATATGACATGGATATCGGGAGATGCTACTGAAAAAATAGTTTCTTTAGGAGGAAATTCTTCTGACCTTGTGACAATGTTTTACTTTCTTCAAGCATTGGACGAGGATGGTAAAAAAGCAGCGATTTCAGAGGCAATGAGGATCTTAAAAGCAAATGGGAAAATAGTTATTGTTGATGAGATTTATGAAAATTGGTTTTTGAACATTTTGAACTCTTTTGTTCATTATGGACTAAATTTGACTGAGAAAAGTAAAGGATATAATATTCTCAAATATGGAGGATATAAACAACTTTTCTCAGAAGCTAGGTTAAGCGTAGAAACTGAATGTAGATGCGGTAATCGCGTGTTATATGTTTTGCAGAAAATCCAAATAAGTTAATATATATAGCATAAATTTTAAAATGAAAGAGAGCTAATCTCCTTCTTTTTTTGCTCAAAACCTGAATTTATGGTATTTTTAGTAATAAAGAGTTTAAATTTTAGTTAAAATAAACAAATTAAATCCAAATAAATGCAAACAAAAAATTGGCATAATTTAAGCGTGAAAGATGTTTTACACAATTTAAAATCATCCCACAATGGACTTGCTTCAGATAAGGCCGAGAGAAGATTAAAAAAATATGGAAAGAATGCTCTTCCAACAAAAAAGAAATTTACTACCTTAGTAATCTTTTTAAATCAGTTTAAGAGTCCCTTAGTTTATATTCTTTTAGTTGCAGCACTTATCTCTTTTGTTTTAGGGGAGATGATTGACGCATATGTTATTCTTTTTGCGGTTTTTTTAAATACGATTGTGGGATTTATTCAAGAATCTAAGGCTGAAAATTCGTTGGCGAAATTAAAAGAAATGGTTCATCATAAATCATATGCGATTAGAGATGGAATTGAAAAGGAAATAAATTCTGAAGACATTGTTATTGGAGATGTTATCGTGCTTAGGGCTGGAGATCGAATTCCTGCGGATGGTAGAATTCTAGAAGCCCACGAGCTTGATGTTGATGAATCAAGTTTAACAGGAGAATCGGTTCCAGTAACTAAGACTTCAGATATTCAAGATAAGCAAGGAGTTGGGCAAAGTAAAGACAATATGGCCTATATGGGAACGGCAATCTCTAGGGGCAGAGGAATGATAATTGTCACTTCAACTGGAGTTGAAACAAAATTTGGTCAGATAGCGCAGCTACTCAAAGAAACAGAGGATGAAGATACTCCTCTTCAAAAGCAATTGACAAATTTCAGTAAATTATTCGGAGTGTTAACATTCTTAATAGTGATTATTATTTTGATAATAGGGTCAGTCAGAGGCGTTCCTTTTGAAGAAATATTTATAATTGCAATCGCTGTGGCAGTAGCTGCAATTCCCGAAGGTTTGCTTGTGGCCGTGACAGTGGTTTTGGCAATTGGAATGCAAAGAATTCTCAAAAAAGGTTCGTTAGTCAGAAAGCTTGTTGCAGCTGAAACTCTTGGTAGTACAACGGTAATTTGCACAGATAAGACTGGAACACTTACCGAAGGAAAAATGCAGGTTGATCATATTATTACGATGAGTTCAGTTTTTTCGATTGCAAAAAATTTAAAAGATAAAGTTATAGAAGAAGAAAAGCATAAATTAGCTCACATGGTTGCTGTTAAGATTGGAATAATTTGCAATAATGCTATAGTGGAAAATGCTCATGAAACTTTCGAAAAATGGAAAATTCATGGTGATTATACGGAAAAAGCTCTTTTGTATTCTGGTTTAAATGTTGGTTTTGATACACAGAAAATTAGAAGTGATTACAAAAGGATTGGTGAAATTCCATTTAATTCGGAGAGAAAGTTTATGGCTACTCTGAATAAATCCGATTCTGATAATTATGAAGTTTATGTCAAAGGTGCTCCAGAAGAGATAATAAATAGGTCTCGGTATGTTTTGGTTGAAGGGAAGAAGAAAAAAATGACAGAAGAGAATTTGAAATTTTTGAAAAAGAGTCAAGAAGATTTAAGTAAAAAGGGACTAAGAATTCTCGGAGTTGCTTTCAAAAATGTTAATGACGAAAAAATATCGGAAAAATTTATTGAAGAAAATGATGATGAATTGGTTAATGATTTAATTTTTGTAGGGTTAATTGCTATTAAAGATCCAATCAGAACAGAAGCAAGAAAAACTATTGAACTTGCAAGAGATGCTGGAGTTGGGATTGTGATGATAACTGGAGATAATCGTATCACGGCAAAAACTATAGCCAATGAACTTGGGATGAGAGTTGAAGATCATAATATTTTAGATGGACATCGATTAGATCAAATGAGTACAAAGGATTTTAATAATATAGTTGGGAAAATTAAAGTTTATGCACGCGTTTCTCCTCATCATAAATCAAGGATTGTAGATGCTTTACAGAGTAAGGGGGAAGTTGTGGCAATGACAGGAGATGGAGTGAATGATGCGCCAGCTCTGAAATCATCTGATATTGGAATTGCGCTTGGTAGCGGAACAGAAGTTGCTAAGGGAACTGCTGATATTATTCTTTTAGATAATAATTTAAAGACTATCATAACGGCCGTTGAGCAAGGGAGAGTTATATATGAGAATATTAGAAAAGTTATTGTTTATCTTATTTCTGATAGTTTTAGTGAGGTTATCGTAATTATGGGAGCACTGCTTTTTCTTCCTAAGGAAATAGCTCTTCCTTTGACTGCTGTTCAAATTCTTTGGATTAATCTTGTAACAGATGGTCTTCCAAATTCTGCTCTAACTTTGGAACCCAAAGAAGATAATATTATGAAAGAGCCTCCGCGTAAAACAAGTGAGCCTTTGCTTAATTCTGAAATTAAAACATTAATAGCTGCAATAAGTATTTCGAGTGGAGTTTTGTCATTAGCGGTTTTCTGGTATGTTTTTAATGTGACTGGAGATTTTGCTAGAGCGAATACGATAACTTTTTCAATTCTCGCGATTGATTCTTTGATTTATGTTTTTTCTGTTAGATCACTTCGGCATTCAATTTTTCAGAAGAATATGTTTTCAAATAAATATTTAATTGGAACTGTTGTAGTTTCTTTTGCTTTCCAAATGCTTGCAATATATCATCCTTTCTTTCAGAATATATTAAAAACAGTCCCACTTAATACCGCCGACTGGTCTTTGATGATATTTGTTTTTGTAGTAGAACTTGTTATAATTGAGATTATTAAATATTTGTATTTAGCTAAAAAGAAGAATAGATAAATTGTTATATTGCTTTATTGTTAGATTATCACAAGTTGTTATTTTAAAATACGAAGCAGAAATCGGAATTTACCCTTTAGGGTTTCAAAACCGTTGCAAATCCAAAAAACAGCCTGAAGGCTGAATTCCATAACAATTTTTTTTAATTAATAAAAAATAATATGCTTTATAGAATTAAACAAAAGTTGAGAAAAATTGTACCTTATAGTTTTATTTTATTAACTCATAAATTGAGGGTTATTTTGGCTGTTTTAATGTATAGTTCTCCGAAGAGAAAAATTCGTATTATTGGGGTGGCAGGTACAAAAGGAAAAACGACCACCACAAATATGATTGCCAAAGTTTTGGAAGAAGGTGGTTATAAAGTAGCGATGCTTTCTACAGCGAATTTTCAAATTGGCGAAAGGAAATGGCTGAATGATAGAAAACTGACATCAACAACTTCTTTTTATCTTCAAAAATTCTTGAAAAAAGCTGTTAAAGAAAAATGTGATTATGCGATTGTGGAAATTTCTTCGCATGGGCTTGTGCAATTTAGACATTGGGGGGTCAAATATAAAACAGTCGTTTTGACAAATATGATGAGTGATCATCTTGATTATCACAAGACTTATGAAAACTATAAAAACTCTCATAATGCTTTGATGACCAAGGATTTAGAAAATATAATTATTAATTATGATGATGAAGATTTGAGAAGCTTTTTGAATTTCGAGGGTCCAAAAAAATATGTCTTTTCGTTGAAAGGTTGTAAGAAAATTGAAAATGCAAAATTAATTAAGGCAGAAGACATTGTTTCGAAAAAACAAGGATTAGATTTTTCAGTTAAGACCGACAAAGGAAAGATGCCTGTGCAACTGCCACTTATTGGCGAGTTTAATGTTTATAATTCTTTGGCAGCTACGGCTGTTGGATTGGCAGAGAATGTCAAACCATTTGCTATAAAAAAGGCTCTTGAGTTGATAAAAAATATTCCTGGAAGACTTGAAAAAATTCAAGAAGGGCAAGATTTCGAAATTATCGTCGATTATGCTCATTCTCCGGATTCACTTAAAAATGTTTATGAAGCTGTAAAACCTACTGTGCAAAAAAGAATGATTGCAGTTTTAGGCGGAACAGGAGATCGAGACAAGACTTATCGAGCTAAGGGCGGAGAGCTGGCTGATAAATATGCTGATATCGTAATTATTACCAATGAAGATCCATATAGTGAAGATCCAGAGGAAATAATAAATCAAGTTGTTACAGGGGTTAAAAATAAAATTTCAGAAAAAACTTTTTTTCGGATATCAGATCGAAAAGAGGCGATTCAAAAAGCAATTAATATAGCTCAAACTGGTGATTTGATAATTATTACAGGAAAAGGAGCGGAACAATTTATGGTTTGTGGAGAAGAAAAAATTCTATGGGATGACAGAGAAATTACAAGAGAAGCATTGAAAAATCGGATATAATAAAAATTAGCCCAAACAAAAACACGGGCATTATCCCGGTTTTGTTTTTTTATTTTTTATTACGCGTTTTTTATAATTAATTTCCTCTCCTAAAAATTATTATAATTTTAAAACGACTTGTTTATTATATATTTTAATTGTTTGTGTGTCAATACCTTAAGAAAAAAGACATCGTTTAATTGGAAATACTACTGACCCTGTCAGTGGTATTTATTTTAAATATAAATTACAAAGTAAAAGATAAAATATTTTGTGACTGGAAAGATGCTTGATAAAAAATATTTTTTGAAATAAATTATAGTTTTGCTTTGTATTATTAGTAGGGTAAGGAATGTTATTAATTAAATAATGTAAACAATTTCTATGAAAAAGATTATAATTATAGGATTTTTAGCTACTTTTATTTTATTTGGATATGTATGGCAAAATAGTAATAGGCAGAATGAAAATAATAAAATTTCAGGAAATAATAGGTTCGCTGATTTTGAAAGACCAGAAGAAAAAGTAGACATTTCAGGAATTGTAAAAACTGTTATCGGTAATGAAGTTACAGTTCTAAAAATAGAGAGACGAGCTTTTGCTGAAAATAATAATACAGAAGAAGGAGATGAAAATATAGATAACCAGAAAGAACAAAGGCCAGCTTCTGGAACAGGTGGAGGCATGGGTATGGGCATGGGTATGGGTGGTGCTCAATTAAACACGGAAACAAATGATGTGGATATTGCTGCTAGATTGGAAATATTAAAGAGTATGAGTACGGAAGAAGAAAAAGTTATTATTCCGGTTGGGGTAAAAATGCTTAAGAACGAGAATGGGGAAATGATTGAAGCTACGTTAAATGATATTACTAAAGACAAAATGCTTATGATTTGGATTGATGTAAGTATTACAGAAAAAAATGTTGCAAATTTTGTGATAATTAATTAATAATAAGTAGGGAATTATTAATTTACCAACTTTTTAATTACAAATTATATGGATTCTATACTAGAAGAAAGTAAAAAAGCCAGAGGTAGTGCGAAATTTAAAATAACTAAAAAGAAAATAATAATATCAATTATTATTATTTTAGTTTCAGCTTCTGTTTATTTTTATCTTAATAAAGAAAACACGAAAGAAAAAACTGTTTCACAAA
>JAGLSJ010000024.1 GCA_023270095.1 Minisyncoccota bacterium | reverse complement strand
ATAAGGGCAATGCTATTGAACTTGCAAAAAAGCCTTTTTTTAATAACTTGATAAAAAAATATCCAAATACACTTTTGAATGCTACTGGACTTGCAGTGGGTTTGTCTGAGAATGAGAGAAGTGGAAGCGAAGCGGGACATACTAACATTGGTTCAGGAAGGATTATCAAGCAAGATTCTCAAATTGTCAGAGAGGATATTGAATCTGGAAAGTTTTTCAAAAATTCAGAACTCTTAAAAACGATTAATTATGCTTTGAGGAAAAAATCTGATTTACATTTTATAGGATTATTATCCGAGCTTGATAGTCCTCATAGTGATCCTGAGCATCTTTATGCTCTTTTAAAACTTGCCAAAACAAAAAAAATAAAACAGGTTTATTTGCATCTTTTTACGGATGGTAGAGATACATATAAAAAAAGGGCTCTTATATTCCTGGAAGATTTAAACAAAAAAATAGCAGAGATCGGAATTGGAAAAATCGCTACTATTGGGGGGAGATATTATGGAATGGATAGAGTAAAACATTGGGATAGAATGCAAAGGGCATATGATGCAATGGTTTTAGGAGAAGGCGCAAAAAGTAAATCTGTTGAAGAGGTGATTGAGAATTCATATAAACAGGGATTGTCAGATGAATTTGTTGTTCCAACAGTTATAGTTGATAAAAACAATAAGCCTATTTCAAAAATAAAAGATAACGATGCAATTATACATTTTAATATAAGAGGTGATAGAGCAAGACAGTTTATGAAATTATTTGTTCTTGATGATGTGATTGAATATGAAAATAGATCTCATAGTCTCAAAAATATTTTTGCTTGTGCGCTAGTTGATCTTGGTCCTGATTTGCCAATTAAAGTAGCATATCCTTCTCAGGCTATTTCAAACACCCTTCCTTTTGTTTTGAAAAATTTAAAACAACTTTATATTGCAGAAGATGAAAAATATCCGCATATAACTTATTTTTTAAATGGTGGATATAAAGATCCGATTAGAGGAGAAGACAGAGAACAAATCGCTTCTCAAAATGTTTTTTCTTATGATCAAAAACCTGAAATGTCATCTGAAGATATTACGAATGTAATTATTTCAAACATAGAATATAGTGTTTATGATTTTATTGCAGTGAATTACGCGAATGCTGATATGGTTGGGCATACTGGAAATCTCAAGGCTACAATTACTGCGGTTGAATTTCTTGATAAATGCTTGAAGCGTGTTATTGAAAAAGTCATTGAAAGTGGAGGAACTGCGGTTGTGACAGCAGATCATGGAAACGCTGATGAAATGATTAATTTACAAACAGGAGAAACTATGACAATGCATAGTAAAAATCCAGTGCCATTTATTATAGCAGGAGATAAATGTAAAAAAGGTATTTGCAAATTGAGAAGCAACGGAATTCTTGGAAATGTGGCACCAACTCTGCTTGAAGTTTTGGAAATAGAAAAACCGAAAGATATGGTTTTAGGGAGTTTGTTGGAGAGGTAGGTTTTATTATAAAATTTTCAAAATATAATTTTATTTAGTCTTAATAATGATTTAATGAGAATAATCCTGGATTCCTGTTTTTATGGGAATGACAGAAAAATAATAACAAATAATTCAAATCTATGTTTGACATTATAACAATTGGTGGGGCTACTCGTGATATAACTTTTTTGACTGACAAAGGGAAAGTTATTGAGACTCCAGAAAATTTAACAGAACAAGCGCTTCTTTGTTTTGAATATGGAGCAAAAATCAGAAGTGAGGAGGTATATTTTAATTTTGGCGGAGGAGCCTGTAATTCAGCAGCTACATTTGTAAAGCTTGGGCTTAAGGTTGCTGTAAATTGTCGAGTCGGAAAAGATGATGATGGCGAATCAATGAAAAAGAACTTAAAAAAGCTGGGAATTAATACGGATTTAATTCAAATTGACCAAGAAAGGAAAACAGGGTCATCTCTTGTGGTTGTTGATAAAATAGGTGGTGATAGGGTGATTTTTGTTTACAAGGGAGCGAGTGATTTTCTTGAGATTCAAGAAAAAGAAATCAGTAAAACGAAATGGATATATCTCACTTCAATGGCTGGAAATTGGCAGGAAGATTTGGAAGAAATTAATAATGCAGTTGAGAACAATGGAATTAAGTTAGCCTGGAATCCAGGGGCAACACAGATTAGTGCTGGAAAAAAAGAATTAGAAAATACTTTGAAAAATACAGAAATATTAATTATCAATAAGGACGAAGCAATTGAACTTGTTCAGAGTGATGAAAAAATTAAACTTGATTTCAATGAAATAACTGATTCGAAGGTTCTTCTAAATATAATTAAAAGTTGGGGTCCTAAGAATGTTGTCATAACAGATGGGCCAGAAGGTGCTTATTCTTTTGGTGGAGAAAAAATATCATATGTTCCAGCTACATCAAGAAGTAAAATAGATTCAACTGGAGCAGGAGATTCTTTTGGAAGTGCGTTAGTCGCTGGATATATGCAAAGTGAAGATATGGAAATAGCTTTGAAATATGGAGTTATAAACAGTGGAAGTGTTGTTGGTGAATTTGGCGCACAAAATGGAATTTTGAGTAAGGATGAGATTGAGAAAAGATTGAGCGAAGTGAAGGTGAGTTATTTGTAGAAATGTAATTGTCATTCCGACCGTAGTGAAACGGAGTAGAGGAATCGCTCTTGGTTCGAATTGAATTATGAATATGATTTTATGTACTTAAGAGAGATTTCTCGGCTATCGCTCGGAATGACAGGAATTAATATACTTATAAAACCCTAAAATGAAAAAACTTAAAATTGCGTTTTATTCTACAAATGAATTTTCTTGTCCTCTTCCTGGGGAGATTATTTATGCCCCGATGGATTTGGCGGAGCTTGTGGTCAAAGAGCTTGATCGGCGAGGGCATGATGTGACGCTTTATACTTCGGAAGATTCAAAGATAGAAATGAAAAAAGTGACTGCCAGAATGACTTCGTATTACAAGCTCAAAGACAAAGCTATGAATGGGGGGTTTCATGATCAGCTACAGATGACTCTCTATGAACAACTTCTAGCTTCAAAAATGTATGAAGATTCGCAAAAGGGAAAATTTGATATTATCCATGCCTATCATTTGGTGCCGAAAATTTTGCCGTTTGTAAATCTCACAAAAACTCCAACGGTTTTCACTTTGCACGATCCAATGAATGCCAGCTGGAATAAGATGATTGATTATTGTCAGTGGAAAAATAAGGCAAATTATATTTCCATTAGCGACAATCAAAGGAAGGGGATGCCAAAATTAAATTATGTGAAGACCGTTTATAATGGACTTGATTTACAAAATTTCAAATTTCAAAAAGAGCCCCAAGATTATTTTGCATTTTTAGGAAGATATTCGAAAGAGAAAGGAATTGACACGGCAGTTCAAGTTGCGATCAAAGCAAAAGAAAAATTGAAAATGGCAGGGAATATTTGGGGTGGAGGATTCTATGACAAAAAAGTTAAACCATTTTTGAAAAAGGGTGAAATTGAAGATATTGGGTTTTTAAGTAGAAAAAAGCTTTCTTCATTTTTAGGTGGAGCAAAGGCACTTTTGTTTCCAATTAATTGGGAGGAACCCTTTGGTTTGGTGATGATTGAAGCCATGGCTTGTGGAACACCAGTTATTGCTTTCAATCGAGGTTCGGTCTCCGAAGTTATTAAACATGGAAAAACTGGTTTTGTAGTTAAAAATGAAAAAAAAATGATTGAGGCAATTAAAAATATCAATCAAATCAAACGAGAAGATTGTCGAAAACATGTTGAAGAAAATTTCACAATCAAAACTATGGTTGATGGTTATGAGGAGGTTTACAGGAAAATATTAACAAGAAAATAAATTATTATTCCGACTGAAGTGAAGTGGAACGGAGGAATCGCTCTTTATTTCGTTTAATTTTTTGAAAATGTTTTGTGTGATAAAAAGGGATCTCTCGGCTATCGCTCGGGATGACAAGTTTTTTATTGTTTTGTGTAGAATGACAAAATAATATATTATACGAAATATTAAATTTTATGTTATAATAAAAATATAAAAGATAATTTATAATTATGAATAAAAAAGTTAATATTGAAGTTTCGGCAAGACACATTCATCTCAAAAAAGAAGACTTTGAGAATCTTTTTGGAGAAGGTACAGAACTGACAGTTTTGAAAAAGCTTTCTCAACCAGGAATGTTTGCGGCAAATGAAATTGTGGGAATTAAAAATGAGCATTTTGAAGTTGAAAAAGTACGAATTGTTGGACCATTAAGGTCATACACTCAGATTGAAATTTCAGAAACTGAAGCGATAAAATTCAAGATAAATCCTCCATTGCGAAGATCTGGTGATATAAAAAATAGTCCAGGAATGACAATAGTTGGACTAAAGGGTCAAATTGAGATTAAAGACGGAGTAATTATTTCAAAAAGACATGTTCACATGACACCAGATGAAGCAGATGAAATCAAAGTAAAAGATGGAGATTTATTAAAGGTTAAAACTCAAGGAGAAAGAGGTCTTATATTTGAAAATGTTGTCGCTCGCGTTGATGAAACTTATGCCTGGGGGATGCACATTGATACTGATGAAGGAAATGCTTCGGGAATTTCTGGTTGTGAGAAAGGTGAAGTTATAATTAATTAAAATGAAATAATAATTAATTTAAATGAAAAATAATAATCAAATTTTGGTTCTCAACTCTGGTAGTACTTCTTTGAAGTACAAACTTTTTGATCTTGATTTAAAAGAGGTTGAAAATGGGTTTGTTGAAGATATTGGAAATGGGAAAATTAGAAATCATACACAAGCATTACAGAACGTATTAAAAAAAATAGGAAATACAGAAAATATAAAATATGTTGGACACAGAGTTGTTCATGGCGGAGATAAATTTTATAATCCTATAGTAGTTGGTAAAAGAGAATTAAAAGAGATTGAAAAAATGAATCATTTAGCTCCACTTCATAATCCTGCGAATCTGGAGGGAATAAGAGCTTCTATGAATTTAATCAAAGATGCAAAGAATATTGCAGTTTTTGATACAGCTTTTTATAAAGATTTACCAGAGCATGCTTATTTGTATGCTATACCAAAAGAATTTTATAAAAAATATGGAATTAGAAGATATGGTTTTCATGGAACATCGCACAAACATGTAATGTTAGAAGCAGCTAAAAAATTAAATAAATCAATAAGTAATTTAAATTTAATAACTTGTCATCTTGGCGGTGGTGCAAGTATCACAGCTATAAAAAAAGGGAAAGCTATTGATACTTCAATGGGTTTTACTCCTATGGAAGGTCTGCCAATGGAAACAAGAGCTGGTGATATTGATTCTGGAATTGTATTAGAGCTCTTAAAGAGTAAAAATATTAAATTAAATGATAGAAAAAACAGAATTGATGCTGTTGATCATTTTTTGAATAAACAGAGCGGACTTTCTGGTTTGGCAGGAAAGAAAGCAAACAATATTTATGAAATAGCACATCTTGCAGAATTAGGCGATAAAGAAATGATGGATATTTTGAAGTTATATACATATAAAATAAAAAAATATATTGGTGCATATAAGGCAATTTTGGGAAATGTTGATGCGATTGTTTTTACGGGGACAGTTGGATGTCGTAGTAAAATAATTAGGAAATTAATATTAACTGGATTTAAGGATTTAAAAAATATAAAAAAGTTAGTTATTCAAACTAATGAAGAATTGATGATTGCAAGAGAAATTATTCGATTAATAAAATAAAATTATGGAAATACAAGTGGAAATACCAAAGGAAAAGATAAAAGACGGAGTGGAAAAATTTATAGATCCTTTTCATATTGATAATAAGCGCCAAGAAAAAGTCTATGACGAGATTAGGGAAAATGCAAAGGCAGATTTTGATTTTTACGTTTTAACAATTTTTGCTGGAATAATCATTACTTTGGGACTTGTTGTGAATTCTTCAGCGGTTGTTATTGGAGGAATGCTTTTGGCACCGCTCGTTTGGCCAATGTTATCTTTGTCAGTTGCTATTGTGAAAGGAAGATCAAGGCTCATGCAGTCTTCGGTTTTTACATTAATTAAAAGTACGGCTATAATTTTTGTTATTGCTCTCTCTCTAGGATTTATGTCTCCAGATTATGCCTTACAGGGAAGTGAATTTTTATCTCGTACATCTCCAACAATTTTTGAACTGTTCATTGCTCTGGCTGCTGGATTTGTCGGGGCATTTGTGATTACCTATCCTAAAATTGGAGCTGCAATTGCAGGGGTTGTTGTAGCCGCTGCATTAGTCCCTCCAATCGCAGTTATGGGATTATCTGTTGCGCATGGAAATTTGGGTATGGCTGGCGGAGCGTTTGTTCTTTATTTATCAAATCTAATCGCAGTTACTTTTTCTGCCTCTATATTGTTTTTAGTTTCAAGATTTAAAGGACCTTCATCTGAGAAAGGACAGGAACAAAGAAAAAGCAATATTCGCTGGACACTAGTCCTTCTGTTTGTTATGACAATCCCATTGTTTTTAATCACAAGTAAGGTTGTGAAAGAAAATAGTCAACAGAATATAGTTCGAGATGTGGCAAAGGTCATAATTCCTGGTTTAAATATAACAGATGTTAAAATTAACGAAGAAAATAATATATCTACTGTTAATATTACTATTCAATATTCTGGAGATTTAACAGAGAAACAAATTAATGAATTCAAGGATATTTTATCTATGAAGATGGATAAGATTGTAGTTCCTAGAATAACCGTTGTGCCAATCGTTGAAACGTGGAAAAGAAATGAATAATTTTAAAGAAATGATTTTTTGTGGTATAATTATTTTTATTACAGCTATTATAACTTATGGAATAATTGTAATACCTAGTGTTAATTATTAGTTCCTATTAATTTTAAAATATTATGGAAAATATATATCAAATCAGAATTCATTCTCGTGGTGGACAGGGGGCAAAAACAGCGGCACAAATTATAGCCGAGGCTTCAATTGAAGAAGGTAAATTTGCACAAGCTTTTTCAGAATATGGTCCCGAAAGGTCTGGAGCTCCGATGAAAACATTTCTCAGAATTAGCGAAGATCCAATTAGATTATATTCTGATGTTCAATCACCAGATATGGTTGTTGTTCTTGATCCGTCCTTACTTGAAAATATTGATGTTGCTAATGGTCTTGCAGATAAAGGTATTGTTTTAGTAAATTCTTGTGAGGAAATCAAAAGCTTGAAAAAGAAAATAAGTAAGAAAAAATGTAAAATTTATACAATAGATGCTAAAGGTATTGCTATGAGAATAATTGGCAGGGATTTGCCAAATACTGCGATTATGGGTGCAATTATTAAACTTGTTCCTCTGATTCCATATGAACATGCCATTGAAGAAACTGAAGAAATGTTTGAACATAAAAAATTATCGAAAGAAATGGTAGAAAAAAATGTTGAAGCCTTAAAAGAAGGACATAAAAACATAAAAGTGTAATTTTTTATAAATATTAAAACAATCTTATTATGAAGTTAAAAACTGCTAAACAAATTCCAATCGGGGGAAAAATAATTGAAGCGGGGAACTCAAAAGAATTTAAGACAGGAAGCTGGAAGGCAAAAATGCCAATTCGAGATGAGAAAAAGTGCGTTGATTGTATGCGTTGTGCTGTATTTTGTCCTGATATGGCAATCAAAACAAAAAAGGTTAATATTAACGGTAAAGAAAAACTTCAAGTGACAGATGCAGATATGGATTTTTGCAAAGGCTGTGGAATTTGTGAAACAGAATGTCCCGTTAAGGCGATACATATGGGAGATGTAGGTTGTGATTTGTAGATTTATACCACTGGAATTTACTTTTTAGGGCTTTATTGTAAAGACGCGATTTATCGCGTTTTTATTGAATTTAAGTTTTTGGAATCTCGAAGGATAAAGAAAACTCTAATTGGTTGCAATTGAGGCTATAATGCGTTATTATTAGTGCATAATTGTTTATGTAAATTATATGACTCTGAGAACTTATATTTTGGGTATGATAGGTAATACCATTTTATGTTTTGTTTTTTTGATTTATATAATCAACAGTTTTAGTCCTAAATCGGCTGGATTTATGGGAATATTTTTATTTTTCCTAGTTTTATTCTTTTTTTTAGTAAGCCTTTTTACAATTTGTGGTTTTTATTTAAGAGGAAAAAAATCAAATAATAAAGTTGAATTTCAACAAATTAGTATTTCTTTTCGACAAGCCGTTTTTTTTGCTTTCATTTTTTCTGGAATACTATTTTTACAAAGTATACAATTGCTTTTTTGGTGGAGTGCGACTTTGTTTATTGTCGGAGTAGCTTTGCTTGAATTTTATTTTATAAATAAAGACTAGTGAGATAAAAAATAATTTATATAAATCGATAATATGTCAGTAAAAAGAGATGAAATAATTGAATATTTAAATGAATATTTAAGTGTAGGGGACTTTGAAGATGGCTGTGTGAACGGATTGCAAATTGAAGGGAATGAGAATATTTCAAAAATCGTGACTGGCG
>JAGLSJ010000023.1 GCA_023270095.1 Minisyncoccota bacterium | reverse complement strand
CTATTAGCCTTTGTGTTTTCGATGTATGGTGTTTATCGTCTAGTTTTACCAATTTCAAATAAGAAAGAAAAAAAGGAAGACGCTAGGTAGGATATTAAAGAAAAATTTTGAGAAATATTTTTATATATTTGTGAAGACGGATTTGTTTGTTGTAAATAATTGATAGTTAGTTTTTTATAATTATTGCGAATACATTGACATAAATTACAATATAGACTATTATATTGAAGTACAGAATAATAAATTAATGCGAAAGAATTATGCTAAGAATAAGACTAAGTCGCGTAGGAAGAAAGAATATGGCTCAGTTTAGAATAACTGTGGCTGATATTAAAAGATCTCCGACGGGAAAATTTATTGAGATAATAGGTAATTATAATTCTCATACGAAAGAAAAAGTATTTAAAAAAGATCGAGCTGAATATTGGATTTCAAAAGGAGCACAACCTTCTCCAACCGTTTATAATCTTTTTGTTGATGCTGGAGTGATTAAGGGTGATAAGGTGACTTCTTGGAGACCAAAAAAGAAAAGCAAAGAAGAATTAGAAAAAATCGCAAAAGCAGAGGCTGAAGCAAAAGCTAAAAAAGAAGAGGTGGTAAAAGAGGAAGCTTCAAAGGGCGAAGAGAAAACAGATTCGACCAAAGAAAAGAAAGAAGAAACTCTAAAAGAAGAAAAAGTAGATATTTCTGAGGGAAAGAAAAAGAAAGAAGAGAAATAAAATATAATAATTGACAGTATTTTTTACAGTTGTATAATTAAGTCGATAGTATAAGTTGATAGATAAAATTTAATCAGAAAAAGGTCGACAGAGTAAAAATGATTATAAAAAATAGTATATAAATAATAAGTTAACTAATTCAAGCAAATTTGTTTGTTTGAAAATAGAAAGAAAACAGTAATGGAAAATACAACAGATCAAGAATTCGTAGAATTCATAGTAAAATCAATCGTTGATAACCCAGCAGATGTAAAAATCGAAAGAACAGTTGATGAGATGGGAGTTTTAATTTCTCTTACAATCAATCCAGCTGATATGGGACAAATCATCGGAAGACAAGGTTCAACTGCAAAATCAATCAGAACTCTTCTTAGAGTTATTGGCGCAAAGAACAATGCTAGAGTTAATTTCAAAATTGTTGAACCAGAAGGCTCAACAAGACCTGAAAGAACTGAACGACCAGAAACAACTGATGCACCACAAACTCAAGACGTAGAAGACGTAGTTAACGATTTAACTCTATAATTTATTTATAGATTTACAATAATTAAAAACCATGCTATTTTTTAGACAGCATGGTTTTTAATAAAATAAAAATAGGCAATTGTTTGCCTAAAATATGATTAATTATTTTGGGGTGCTATTTTCTCTGCAATTGCAATTAAAATACAGATAAGCACTATTAACACAAATGTGAAAATTGTGATTATTCTATTTTCAAATCCAATTGTTATTGTAATCTTAATTACATAACACAATATGGCAAATGCAAAAATATATAATATTGGCGGTGCTAGTGTCTTTATAAAACTTAACACTACCATCAATACAACATTGATAATTGGTATTACATATTTATTTATTTTGTTCAAAGTATTCCTCCCAATAATAAAAGTCTAAATCATTATTTAAACAAAGTCAACGATTGGTTTTAAATTATATATTTTAAATGTATGCTGAAATTAAATTATTTTATCACAAATCAATATTATGCAATTTGATATTATCACAATTTTTCCAAAAATTTTTGACTCGTATTTTAGTGAGGGTGTTTTGTCGCGCGCTCTCAAGGAGAATAAAATAAAAATTAATGTGCATGATTTGCGAAAATATTCAAATAACAAGCATAATAAAGTTGACGACACTCCTTTCGGGGGTGGCGTTGGTATGATAATAAAAGTTGAACCAGTTTATAGAGCGTTGTTAGATTTAAAAATAATAAAAAAAGACGGAACAAAAAATAAAAAATATCAAAAGAATACAAAAGTTTTTTTAATGTCTGCAAAGGGGAGGCAGTATAATCAAAAATCAGCAAGAGAACTCGCTGATTTAAAGAGAATTATTTTGATTTGTGGAAGATATGAAGGCGTTGATGAAAGGGTTGCAAAATATCTAGCTGATGGTGAAATTTCTGTGGGTGAATATATATTAACAGGTGGTGAAATCCCAGCAATGATTGTTGTTGATTCTGTTTCTAGGTTAATTGGCGGAGTCTTAGGCAATGAAGAATCAATAGTTAATGAATCATTTGCGCAAAGTGGGTATATCGAACATCCTTATTATACAAGACCCGATATTTTTTCTCCCAATAAAAACATAAAATGGGAAGTGCCAGAAGTTTTACAAAATGGAAATCATCAAAAAATCAAGGAATGGAAAGAAAAATATTCAAAAAATGCTAAAGACTTGTAAATATTTTTTATTATTGTAAATCATCTAATAAACTTCTTCCTGTCATATCTTGAGGTTTTTGAATATCAAAAAGCTCTAATATTGTAGGAGCAATATCGCTTAGCATTCCTCCGATTCCCTGATCGGAATTTTTTTCTTCTTTATATCTGATATTATTGTTAATCAATATAAAAGGAACAGGATTCGAAGAATGTTCTGTTATTTTTTCTCCTGTTCGTACATTGAATATTTCCTCCGCGTTTCCGTGGTCTCCTGTGATTAAAATAGTATCATTATTATTCATTGCTTCTTTATATAATTTTCCTAAACACTTATCAACAAATTCTACTGCACTGATTGTGGCTTTTAGATTCCCAGTATGTCCTACCATATCTGCATTGGCATAATTTACTAATATGAAATTAAATTCATCTTTGTCTAATTCTTTCAGGATTTGATCTGTAATCATATCAGCGCTCATTTCTGGAGTTTTGTCATATTGATCAATAGATGGAGAGGGTATAAGTGTTCTAAATTCATTTTTAAAAGGTTCTTCTCTACCTCCGTTAAAAAAATATGTGACATGTGCATATTTTTCGGTTTCTGCAATTCTTAATTGTTTGAGTCCGCTATCACTTAAAATTTTACCAAGTGGAAATTCGACATTATCAGGTGGGAATACTACGCTTACATCAAGGTTTTTTTCATATTCAATCATGGTTGTGAAGTGTAAGTTGGGTATTTTTCTTCCTCTGTCGAATTTATTAAAATCATTAGCAGTAAAAGCTTCTGTAATCTGTCGAGCCCTGTCTTCTCTAATGTTAAAAAATATAATTGAGTCGTTTTCTTTTATTTGTTCAAAATTGCCATTGCTGTCTGCAATTAGAGTTGGATTTATAAATTCATCCGTTATGTCTTTTTTATAATATTTTTCAAGAGCCGTTAAGGAATCTGTCTCTTTGATACCTACTGAATTCACAAGACAATGATAGGCTAACCCTGTTCTTTCCCAGGTTTTATTTCTGTCCATTGCATAATATCTTCCCATGATACTTGTGATTCTTCCTGGCAAATTTTCTTCTTTTATATTTCTTTGAAGTTCTGAAACAAATTTTATAGCAGACTTGGGGCTAGTGTCTCTGCCATCCGTAAAAGCATGTATGCATACAGAATCGTTATCCATTTTATTTATTTTGAGAAGTTCTAAGATGGCATATAAATGATCTGTGTGACTGTGAACCCCTCCGTCGCCCAATAATCCCATTATATGCAACTTGGAATTATTTTTTTTAGAATGATTTATTGCATCGGTTAAGGCTTTTTTGTCAAAAAAACTTCTATCTTGAATTGCAAGTGATACTTTTGGTAAATTTTGATAAATTGTTTTTCCAGCTCCCATAATTATATGTCCAACTTCTGAATTTCCAACTTCTCCCCATGGCAGGCCAACTGCTATTCCAGATGCTTGAAGTTCGGTGCTGGGATAATAATTTTTAAATTCATCCATATTCGGAGTGTGTGCATTCGCAATGGCATTTCCAGTTTTTTCATTATTTATTCCCCATCCATCCAACACTACTAAAATAATCTTTTTCATAGTTTATCTTAAAATAATTATTTATTATAAATTGACACTTAACATTATATCATTTATCCTTATTCTAGGCAAAAATTATTAATTTAATTTTTATGAAAATGAACAAATACTTTAAAATATTAAAAAAATATTCTATAGCCGAAGACTCTTTTGAAATTATTTTAAATCACAGTTTGATAGTTCTTAGTAAAAGCATAGAAATAATAAACAAAAAAAATTTTTATGATAAGATAGATTTTGGTTTAATTGTATCTGGCTGTTTGCTTCATGACATTGGTGTTTTTGGTTTGAAAAATGGCGGTTTAGATGTCACTAAAAGAGTTGACTATCTTCAGCATGGAATATTTGGTGGAAAAATATTAAGAAAAGAAAAGTTATTCAAAGAAGCGTTGATAGCAGAAAGGCATATTGGTTCTGGACTTTCAAAAGAATATATTATGCAAAATAATTTGCCATTACCTAAAAAAGATTTTTTACCAATTACTTTGGAGCAAAAATTAATTTGTTATGCTGATAAGTTTCATAGTAAAAGTGGGAAAATAGATACTATAGATAGTATAAAAAAAGAAATGAAGGGTTTTGGAAAGGAGTCTCTAAGGAGATTTTTAGAATTAGATAAATTATTTGGATAAAATAGTAAATAGAAAAATAGGATATGACAAATCCCAGAATTAGTTATCTGGGATTTGTTTTTATTTAAAATGAGGAGAAAATTTGGATTAAATTATTTTATCGTCCTTCATAAATTTTAAAGCTTTTATAACGGAATAAGATGCCCTAGTAATTCCCATACTTCTCATATCTGTATCTGTTCCAACAAGATATAAATTTTTAATTGGAGACTTGGGGGATGGAAAGTCTACTCCAATCGTTACAGCTGCTTTTTCTGGAATTGTAATTTGAGTATGTTCAAATTCAATTTGATTCTCTATTGTTGGTATCGCTTTAAAAATAGAATTCTTTAATTCTTTAATTCTTTTTTCGATGTTCTTATCTTCAATAACTGTTGTAAATCCAATGAGCTGCTTGTTTTTTGGAGAAAGATGATTGTCAAAATTTGAAACAGGAACTGCCCAGTATGGAGTGTCTGTATTAAAAAACATTTCGGAACCGATATATGAAGTTTCTGGTAACTTTTTTTTCAATCCAAGCCAAAGCGTTAGACTTTTAGTCTGTTTTAATTTTGAGAGTTTGGATTTATATTTTTTATCTAAAATATCTGTTAGGTCTGAGAGATTTTTCATAAAACCTGAATAGATTACAAGATTAGAATGATAGATATTTTTATCAGTTTGAACTCCGGTTACTGTATTATTTTTTGTAATAAGTTTTATTACTTTTTCATTAAGATGAAAGGTTGCATTATTTTTCGGGATTGAATTAATTGCACAATCAGTAATACTTTGAATTCCTCCAAGCGGATATCCTTGCGATGAATAGTTATGTTTTGCAAACTTAATAAATTTTTTGAGATGTCCTTTTTTGTTTTGATCATTTTCATTTATATATCCAGATCCACCAAGCATTCTCCATGTAGGAGTTTCTTTCATTGATTTTCCACTTAAAAAATATGAAAGTGCATCAATCAGTCTGTTTGTTTTTTCTGACGGATTATACTTCTTCATATACTCGTAAATACTTTTTTGAAGAACGTTTTTATTAAGAGAAGAATTTGCTACTGCATCAATCATTGCAGCAGACATAATAAGCCTCTCTTTTTTAGGAAGAATATTAAAACAAGCAAGTTGCAATAATGTTAATGGAAATTCTTGCAACTTTTTATTGTCACGAACATAGTATGTATTAATTGATGAAAATCTAGGAACTACTGTAAAATATTTTTTAATTAATTCTACTAAAGGTCCGTCTATAAGATTGGTAATTACATGAGGTCCTGTGTCAAGATGGTATCCATCTATTTCATATGTACGACAATTACCGCCAATAATATCGTTTTTTTCAATAACAAGAACCTTTTTGCCTTCTTTTGATAAGGCGAGAGTACTTAAAATTCCGCTAATTCCTCCTCCAATAACTATCGCATCGTATTGTTTATTTTTCATGAATAATTTACTTTTATCTATTATAGATATATAATATGTTAAATTTGTATAAAAATCAATATATTTTGATTATTTCTAATTTTAATTTAATATTTATGAAAAATAAACATGAGATTATTGCACCTGCTGGAAGTTTCGAAAAGTTAGTTTGTGCAATTGAATATGGAGCAGACGCTGTTTATGCTGGTATTCCAGATTTTAGTTTAAGGGCTAGAATTAATAAATTTAATGATGAGAAAATTATTGAAGCGATAAAGTATGTTCATCGGAAAAATAAAAAAATATATATAACAACAAACATTTTTGCTCATAATCACCATGTAGAATTATTTAAAAAGCATTTGAAAATATATAAAAATAATATGCCAGACGCTTTTATTGTATCTGACGTTGGGATGATTCAGACGATTAAAGACTTATATCCTGATGTTAGAATTCATCTTTCAACCCAAGCGAATACTACAAATTGGCAAACGGCAAAATATTGGTTTGAGCAAGGCGTAAAAAGAATTGTTTTGGCTCGAGAATTAAATATAAATGAAATTAAAAAAATTCATAAAAAAGTTCCAAAATTGGAGTTGGAATATTTTGTGCACGGAGCAATGTGTATGGCTTATTCAGGTAGGTGCTTGCTCAGCTCTTGGCAGGTTGGTAGAAGTTCAAATCTTGGAGATTGCGCGCAAAATTGCCGATGGCAATATTCTCTTGTTGAACAAAAAAGAGAAAACGATTATATCCCCGTTGAAGAGGATAAGAATGGGACATATTTGTTAAATTCAAAGGATTTGTGTTTAATTGAATATCTTGATGAATTGAAGGACGCTGGTATAACTTCATTTAAAATTGAAGGACGGGCGAAAAGCGTTTATTATCTTTCGCAAATTGTAAAAGCATACAGGCGAGCGCTGGATATAAAAAATACTGACAATGAAAAGAAGAAAAAAATTCGAAAAATTAAAAAGGAAATCAATAAACTCGTGAATCGAACATATACAACTGGATTTCTTTTTGGGGAGTGTAAATTTAAAGGACAGGAAACAAAATTTTCTCATACTAAAGAAGAATACGAATTTGTGGGAGAAATAATCGATTTAGAAAATAAAAAATTGAAAATAAAAAGTAAAAATTATCATTTAGTAAAGATTAGAGTTCATAATTCTCTTTTAGTAGGAGATAGAGTCGAATTTATTCAGCCAAATTGTGATAATATTTTTTGTAAAATCAAAAATATTTATGATGACAAAACTCTAGAAAAATTAAAATCTGCACATGGCGGACAAAATCGAATGGTTTATATTGAAATTAGCAAAATACCAGAAGTTTTTAGTGTAATGAGAAAGAAAATATAATTATTTGATATATGTTTTAATATTTGTTAAAATAGAAAAGTAAAATTAATAAATAGATAAGAAAAAATATGGAAAAGAAAATTTTAGTCGCGCTTGTTGTTTTAATCATTTTAATGGCTGTTGGTATATTGCTAAAAGATAATAATCAGGGTGAGTCGAAAAAAATCAAAGTTTATGATGATAATATAAAAGAAGATAATCAATCTAACAAAGAAAAAATGGAATTAAAAATTGAAACTTTACAAGAAGGTATCGGGGAAGTTGTGACAAAAAAAGGTGATACGATTTCTGTTCACTATACAGGAATATTGGAAGATGGAACAAAATTTGATTCAAGTGTCGACAGAGGAGTGCCATTTTCATTTACAATTGGAGCAGGGCAGGTGATTCAAGGTTGGGAGCAGGGAACGTTGGATATGAAAATTGGCGAAAAAAGAAAACTGACAATTCCAGCCGAATTGGGATATGGAGCAAATGGAGCTGGTGATGTAATTCCACCTAATGCGACTATAATTTTTGATATTGAATTAATGGGAATTCAATAGAAATATTTCAAAAAATAACTTTATCATCTTGATAAGGTTATTTTTTATTGCAGAAGACTAGCCTTTGACTTTTTGTCAATTATTTGCTAGTATGTTTGGGTAATTGATAAAAATAATAATTATGTCAAAAGGAGAAGTTGTTTTGAGATTTGATGAAGTCTCATTTGAATATTTACATAAAAAGCCAATCTATAAAGAGGCTAGTTTTTCTGTGCGTGATGGTTCGAAAATAACTCTGATGGGTCAAAATGGTGCTGGTAAAAGTACTATGTTTGATTTGATTACAGGAAAATTAAAACCAACAAAAGGAAAAATTTCAATTACAAACGACATTACTATTGGAATTGCAAAACAAGTTATTGAAAAAGACGATCTAAATCTTTCGGTTCAAAAATATTTTGAAAAGGCTTATGACAAAGTACCTCATAATGCTCCAGGTGAAATGAAAAAAGTTCTTGATGCAGTAAATTTAAATGTGCCAATTGAGAAAATTGTGAATGATCTTTCTGGCGGTCAGCAAGCACGATTGCTCTTGGCCTTTGCTCTGATTCAAAAGCCAGATATTCTTTTATTGGATGAGCCCACGAATAATCTTGATGAAGATGGAATTGCGCATTTGATTAATTTTTTGATGATGTATGAGAAAACTGTCATTGTTATTTCTCATGATGCTGATTTTTTGAATTGTTTCACAGATGGAGTAATCTATCTTGATGTTTTCACTCATAAGACAGAACAATATGTAGGCGATTATTATTCTGTGACAGCGGAAATTGAAAACAGAATTGAAAAAGAAAAAAAGAAAAATGCACAACTTGAAAAAAATATCAAAGATCGAAAGGAAAAAGTAAATTTCTTTGCTCACAAAGGAGGGAAGATGAGAAAGCTTGCCAAGAAAATGAAGGAGGAAATTGAGGAGGATGAAGAAAATAAAGTTGATGTCAGAAAAGAAGATAAGACGATTAGAGATTTTACCATTCCAGTTCAGGAAATTGTTGGCAAGATTGTTGAAATTAATTTCGTGAAAGCTTTGATTAACGGTGAAGAGATAACAAAAGAAAAAGAGCTGACTCTCAGAAAAGATATTCATATGTTGGTAAGTGGTCCTAATGGTGTTGGGAAAAGTACATTTTTGAAGAATTTGATTTCAGGCGATTCGTCTGATCATAAAATTCTTGAAGGAGTTCGTGTTGGATATTATAGTCAAGATTTTTCATCTTTGGATTATGATCAAACCGTGATAGATTCTCTTTCTGATGCTATGATTGGAGAAAATGATATTCAACAAATGAGGTCAATCGCTGCTGGATTTTTGATAACTGGTGAGTTGATGGGACACAAGGTTTCTGATTTATCAGAAGGACAAAAAGGACTTTTGAGTTTTGCTCGTTTGGTGTTGATGCAACCTGGATTGTTGATTCTTGATGAGCCAACAAATCACATTAATTTTCGTCATATTCCAGTTATAGCCAAGGCGCTTGATCAATATGAGGGAA
>JAGLSJ010000022.1 GCA_023270095.1 Minisyncoccota bacterium | reverse complement strand
GCAAAAGGCTATTCTGAATATGATTGATTCTATCTTTTATCGAAACAACTTCCTTTATATTTCCTTGTGATAAAATTTTGATTTCTGGCAATTTATCAAGAACGCTTTCAAACGCACTTTTTAAATCCTGAGCTGTAATTTTTTCTGGAGGACAAAAAACAGTCTTAACTCCAGAATAACTCTGCCGGGAAAAAAACATTTCCTTTCTTTCTGCCAATTTTTTAATTTCTTTCGAAATCTCCTTAAATTTTTGATATTCTCTTAATCTTAACTTCAACTCTTCGATATCTTCTTCCTCCTCCTTCTCCAGTTCCAACATAGGCAAGATTGCTTTTGACTTAATCAAAATAAGCTTTCCTGCAACTAAAATAAAACTTGATAAATAACTAGGGGTAATATCCTCCTTTGAACTTTCAAGATATGCGATAAATTGATCTGCAACTTGTGCCAACGCAATATCCGTTATATCAAGCTTTTCTTTTTCAATCAAATCCAAAAGAAGATCGAGTGGACCTTCGAATAATTGTTCCTTATTTTTATAATGATGTGCCTTGACAATATAAGACATAAAATGGTAAATATAAAATACGATAATAAAAGACTACACTAAAGTAAAACCTTTTTATATTCCTTTCATAAATATTAAAATTGGAAGAAAAAAGACAATACACTTCAAAAATGGCTCTAAAAAAATAATTTTTATAGTGCTAAATAAAACAATTCACAAAATAAAAACATCGGCAAGCAAAATATAGCTTGTATTTTTTATTTCTTTTTCCCAACCTTTTTCTTTGCCACTACTTTAGTTCTTTTCTTAGATTTTGTTTTTGATTTAGACTTTGCTTTCCTTTTTATTGGCTTTACCTCGGAAAAAATTCCCTTAACCACATCTTCCAGCTCTAGAAATTTTTTCGTAGCTAATTTTATTGATTTAGTATAATCCCCAGTATTAATAATTAAATCCTTATTTTTCAATAAATTTTTATCCACGAATGTAGTCATCTTGGCAAGTGAACCAAATGGTACAGTTGCGCCAATTTTTCCTTTCATATTTTTTTTCATCCAAGCCTCTTTCGCAAATTCCACAGTTTTCACCGCCTTTTCTTCTTCTTTTTTAAGCCAAGTATTTACTTCCTTAAGAAGTTTTTTCTTGTCTAGATTCTTGTTCGCTGAAATCAAAGCTAAGATA
The DNA here is from genome assembly GCA_023270095.1 of Minisyncoccota bacterium. Lineage (GTDB taxonomy): Bacteria > Patescibacteriota > Minisyncoccia > JAHIHE01 > JAGLIN01 > JAGLLA01. The sequence goes on along the minus strand of JAGLSJ010000022.1, from coordinate 8,474 downwards.
TGTTTTTTTGAACTGATTTTCATAACAAGAGTTTTGACAACTTCCTGCGGTTTAATATGTTGAGTTTCAGCACTGTCATGTGCCGTATACACAGTCTTATGATCAATTACCTCATACTTCACACCGCTTTTTTCTAATAAATTTTGAAGACTTTTTAAAATTGCCATAATTTTGAAATTAGTTACTGGAAATTTATTATAATTTATCTATTTTATTATCAATAACTTTTTTAATTTCTTCCTTTATCCTATTTTTAATTCTATCCTTTATTCCACCTGATTTAATTCTATTATTTTTTACAGACTCATCACTATCTTTTTCTTTTTTATTTTTATTTTGTTTGATATTATTTTTTTTACTTTCAATATTTTCTGATTTAAAATTTTGGTCTCCTAAAATTTTCTTTTCCGCCAATGCTAACATAATCATAAATATCACAAATCCAAATCCAGATTTAATTGCAAGATTCAACATCTCCCCTCCCAAACTAAGAACTTGATAAGATTTAGAATCTATATAAACAATTATCAATATAAACATCAAAGATAACCAAGATAAGAAAGATAAAAATTGTATTAATATTGCAAAATTCTTTTTTGCCTTTGACGCATTTTCTGAAAAAAACAATTTTATTCCTAACAAAAGCAAAATACCAATTGGTGAAATAAACCAAAATAACATTGCAAAAAATACTAATAATATATCAGCCATAAAAGTACTAAAAGACACGTTGAAAGCATAAGAAACGAAACAACAATTTGTCTGATATGTAGGAACACAATCACCTACAAAAAACGACAAGAGATATATAATTATTACCACTAAAAAAAATGTTATCAGTATTGTAAACTTTTTTTTGTTTTTCATATTATTTACCTCCTTTTTTATTGATTATTATTTATATTCTACCAAGATTATGAGATTGATGCAATAAATATTTCATAAATAAATTATTACCCAAACATCAACCACTCTGGTCTGAATAAAAGTAAAATACCCATAATCAGCATAATAATCCCTCCGATTAAACGAGAAATACGACTATATTTAGTAGTTATTCCAGTTATTTGTAAAGTTGTCATCGCTACAAAAAAAACAACTAAATCATCAAGCATAAAAATAAAAATATAAAGCAATAAATAGGTATAATATTGCCATTTTTCCAAAGAAGACAAAGTAAGTATTTGAGTATAAATCGCTGGTAAACCAGCAGAACAAATCAGCTCTACCAAATTAACTGCAAAAGCTAAAACAATAATTCCACCCAAGGCCAAATAAAATCGTTTTTCATAGGTTATGCTTTTTAATCTTTCAAAAATTTTCTGTCTTTTTTCGTCATCAGTCACTTTGCATTTTCCCGCTTTATTAGTAAAATACTCTTTCAAACTATAACCCCCAGCAACCAAAGCCACTAATCCAATAGCAATTCTAACCCAAAGAACAAAACCTAAAAACAAAAACAAATTAAGCCAAGCCGACATAAAAAGAAAATAAACAACAGCCGAAGAAACAATAAAAGCAAATCCTAAAACCCACATCCTTCTTTTATCTTTCATTCCCAAAAGAAGACTAATCAGAAAAAGTAAAACCCACATAGCACAAGGATTGAATCCGTCTATGCCTGCAATTAATACAGTTAGTACTGGCAGGGAAATATTTTTAACTTCTATCTGTCCAATAATTGGCAAATTTATTTTTTCGGGCATTTTTTTCTTATCTTGATATTCAGAATTCGAAACTATAGGAGAAATTAAATTACCAACCGTATCATAACAACCATTTTGCAAAGCACATTGAATAGCCTCTTCTATTGCCACTCCGGTAGTTTGTTCATCATACCATCCAGCAAAATGATGATCCCCTACCACCGTAAATGGCACACCAGAAACATCAATGCTTAATTCTTTTCCAACCTTTTTGAGAAGTTCAACATTTTCTTTATTACTTGTAACTTCAAAGCTATGCACTTTTAGACTACTATATTTTTGTTCCATCTTTTCTAAGAATGGCTTTTCATTAGAACAATGAGGACAGCCATGTGCCCAAAAAAAATAAAGATTAACTTCTTTATTAGAATCATAAGACAAATTTTCCTGAGCAAAAACTGATGTTATTGAAAACATTAATCCAATGGCTAAGAAAAACAGAAATAGTTTAGATTTTTTTTTGATCATAAATTTTATTTGTTAATTTATGGATTTAATTTCTTGCTTTTTAAGTATTCATAAACCGACAAAGCAGATTTGGCTCCTTCTCCACAAGCCGTAATAATTTGCTTATCTCTAGTATCCGCCACATCTCCAGCAGCAAATAATCCATCAGTTTTCGTCGCACAAGTTCTAGGATTAATTTTAATCTCACCATTATCATTAAGTTCAACTAAATCTCCAGCAAAACCAACAGACGGAATAGCACCAATTTCTATAAAAACTCCATCAACAGTAAGTTGATTTATTTTTTTCGATTTCCCGTCTTCATAAATAATTTTTTCAACAAAACTATCTCCCTTGATTTTTTTGACATCTGCGTCGGTTATAACACTAATTTTATTATCATTCTCAATCTCCTTTTGAAGAATTTCATCTCCAGTAACTTTCAAAGCATATTCTATAATATAAATCTTTTTACAAAATTTAGTTAACTCTAATCCTGCCTCGAGTCCAACATTTCCTCCACCAATCACTGCCGCAATTTTTCCTTCAACCATCGTTTCGTCACAAGTAACACAATAAGAAACTCCTCTGCCTAAAAATTCCTTCTCTCCAGAAACTTCTAATGTTTTAGGATTTCTACCAGAAGTAACAATAATCGTCTTGGCAGAATATTTTTCTTCATCTGTTTTTACTTCAAAAATATTGTTTATTTTCTTGATTTCTTTAACCTCTTCAAATTCATTTATTTTGATTTCAAATTTTTCCAGATGATTCTTGAATTTTTTCATCAATTCTAGCCCTCTAATTTCTTCAAATCCGGTATAATTCTCAACTCCAAAAGCAGTTCCCGTTTGACCGACAAAATCTTTGGAAATAAGTAAGGTATTAAGTTTTTTTCTAGCGGCATAAATTCCAGCTGTAATTCCAGCTGGACCTCCACCGATGATAATTAAATCATACATAAATGTGAGATTTATTTTAAGAACAAAAATCTATAAAGGCATCTAATCATAACCTTAAAACCTATTTTATCCCCAAAGCTTCTAATGTTTTTTTCTTATCATACCCAACAATAATTTGATTTCCAAATTCTAATACAGGAACTTCTTTCTGTCCTGATTTTCTAATCATTTCTTCTTTAGCTTCTTGATTTCCAAAAACATCGACATCTTCAAATTCAATATCATACTTCTTTAAAAGACCTTTTAATGTCCAACAATAGGCACAATCAGGAGTAGAATAAACTTTGACTTTTTTATTTGTTTTTTCCATAATTTTTTATTTAAAATAAAAATATATGATTTATTCTTCTTATCACCATTATACCAATTACTATTTTACTGTCTACTTTTTTAAAGTTAAATTTGTTACTAATTATCAATATAACCAATTAAAAACATATCCTATGATCATAATACCTACCGAAGTAACACTTAAAAAAGCCAATAATAACTGCCAATTCATTGCCTTTTTAAGAATCAAAACGCTTGGAATTGACAAGGTAACAGTCGCAGTCATAAAAGCAAGCGCAGTTCCCAAGGGAACACCTTTGTTTGTTAAAGCTTCAACTATCGGAATAACACTTATTGAATTTGCATAAAGTGGGATGCCCAAAATTGTAGCCATCGGCACTGACCACCATTGCCTCAACGCGAGAGAATTCTCCACAAAACTCCTCGGAACAAAACCGTGAATCAAAGCTCCAACACCAACACCAATTAATACGTACGGAAAAATACTTATAGAAATCCTCATTCCATCCTTCCACCAATAAGACAATTTTTTGCAAAATAGAATCGGCTCGCCTCCATTTTCTTTCTCAGCGTCTTTTCTTGACTTGAATTTTAAAAATTCCGGATTGACATGCCTGTCCATTTTTAAACGCTGAATTACCATGCCTCCCAACATAGCTATGATAATTCCAAGAATATTATATGTGATCGTCATTTTGAATCCGAATATCGCTGGGAAAATAAATAGCGATGCTTCATTGACTAACGGAGAAGCAATAAGAAAAGCAAAAGTAACGCCAAGCGGTATGCCAGCGCTTACAAAACCGATAAAGAGAGGGATTGAAGAACAAGAGCAGAATGGCGTTATAACACCTAAAATAGCCGCCAATAGATAATCAAGTCCATACCATTTCCGTTTAGCGAGTATGTCCCGCACTTTTTCCATTGGAAAATAATAGCGAGTAATAGCCATTACATAATTGATCATTATAAGAAGCAAACCTATCTTGATAATATCATAAATAAAAAAATTTACCGCGTTGCCCCAATAAGCATCAGTAATTTCCAGCCAATTATAAGTTACAACATCAGCAAAAATTTGAATTGGTTTAAATATGTCCATAAAAATATAAACTATTTACAATTACAACCCGAGCAACAATCACTCTCATTAACATTATTGTCATCATTTTTTTTCTTATTAAATAGGACTTTTGATAATTTCATTTCAATTTCATCATCTGAGTGTCCTCCTCCTGTTAAAACAGGATTTCCGTTCACTGCTAAGACTGGACTGGTCATCACGCCCATTTCAACCATTTTAGTAATATCAGTAATATATTCCACCCTTATGTCAATGTTTAACTTAGCTACTATTTTTTTCACAGTTTCTAAAAGATGTTTGCAAGTCGGACAGCCAGAACTCAAAACTTGAATTATTTGATTCTCCATAATTTTATAATATTATTTTATGAAATATAGTAACGAATTTTTTAATTCATTGAAATTTTTATGATTTAAACCATAAATCACCTTTGTGCCTTCTTTATGTGATTTGATAATTCCAAAATCCTTTAAAACTTTTAAGTGATGTGAAGCAAGATTCTGTGACAAATCAAGATTCTGCCATATCTCGCAAACACACATTTCCCCTTTTTGCAAAATGCACAAAATCTTTAATCGATTCTCTTCTGAAATCACTTTTAAAAAATTTGTTGTTTGTTCCAGTTCACTGTTGGTTTTATTTTTACAATATTTTAATTTCATAGACCATTCTTAAGTATCAATGACTATTGATATTATATATTAAAAAAAATAAGCAGTCAAGAAATTGTTCAACTGAATATCTTTTTGTTCTTCATGAAAACATTATTTCAAAATTCTTTATTATCAAAATCTAGTTTTTTTATCTTGTGACTATGCTCCAAATATAAATTTTTTCGAATTTTTATCTGAAGATATGTGTAAATGTCCTAATTTTTGCCAACTCTCTGCTTCGTAAATAATTTTACTCATTATCTTGACTGCTTGCACAGGATTTTCCCCAATGGAAGTTTCTTCAGAAAGCATAACAGCGTTACTTCCTTCTAGCACGGCATTTGCGACATCTGAAACTTCGGCTCTTGTAGGTTCTTTGTTTGAAGTCATAGACAAAAGCATTTCAGTGGCAACGATAACCATTTTATCATCTTTTTTACAAGATAGAATAATTTCCTTTTGAGCAAATGGAACTTTTTCGATTGGTATCGATTCACCAAGGTCACCACGAGCCACCATAATGATATCAGCTTCATCCAGAATCTCTTCAAAATGATTAAGTGCTCCTTTGGTCTCAATTTTAGCAATAACACTCGCTGATAATTTCATTCCATCTATCACTTTTTTAAAATTTATAATTTCATCAACTTGCTCAAGATAAGAAAGGGCAATGTATTCTGCTTTCTTGTTAATCGCCAAATTAATCCCTTCTAAAAAAGAAGGGTTTGGCAAATCAATCAAAATCTGCACAGATTTATTTTGCTCGCTTGCTGCTTTTCTAATTTCATCTATAATCTGACCATGCTTTTTAATGGTACTATATTTTAGATTGAAACGAAAAATATCAACTCCTGCTTGAATCAATTGACTTAGAATAGAAAATTTTTCTGACGCTGGGCCAACTGTTGCGATTATTCTTGTTCTTCTTTTTTTATTATTCATTTTGTAATTTTATATATTTTGTTTTTTATCCTTTGTTATACGCAAATAATAACACAAGACTAATAATTAACCAAATAACAAAATAAGACCTCTGAGCAAGATCTTATTTGCACTACATAAAATTATAAAACAATTTATGCCAAATCTTCTACGACTTCCCACGGCAAACCTTGTTTTCCAAAATGACCATAACAAGCCGTTTTTCTGTAAATTGGTTTTTGCAAATCCAATCTTTCGATGATTGCTTTCGAACGAAAATCAAATTTATCATTCACAAATCTCGCAAGAGAATTTCCATTTTCATCTAGCGCTTCAACCATAAGTGGTTCAGCCTTGCCAATTGCATAAGCAACCGATACCATACATTTTTTTGCCAGTTTATTTGCTACGATATTTTTCGCAACGAAACGCGCCATATATGCTGCCGACCGATCAACCTTACTTGGATCTTTTCCAGAAAAAGCTCCGCCACCATGTGGTGCTAATCCGCCATACGTATCAACCATAATTTTTCTTCCAGTCAAACCAGTATCAGCTTCGAATCCACCTTGAATAAATTTTCCTGTTGGATTAATATATATTTCAATATCTTCATCTGATATTATATTTTTTATTATTTTTTGAATGAGAATTTCACGAATCTCTTCTTGAGAGATATTTTCTTTATGTTGCGTACTGATTAAGACAGATTTAACTTTATTATCTTCAATCGTAACTTGTGATTTTCCATCTGGAAGCAACCATGACACGCCTCCATTATTTCTCAAGTTTTCCAGACTCTCTGCCAATTTGTGAGCTAAAACAAGACCTTTCGGCAAATATTCTTCTGTTTCATCGGTTGCATAGCCATACATAATTCCCTGATCACCTGCTCCTCCAGTGTCTACCCCCTGAGCAATATCAGGTGACTGACAAGCAATGTTTGATATAATTTCCAAATCTTCTTTATAGCCAATGTCGCGATAAACTTGTCTTGCAATCTTTTCAAAATCAACTTCAGATTTTGTGGTCACTTCTCCGCCAATATTCAAAATTCCATGACCACCAAAATTCTCAACTGCAACACGACTTTTTGAATCACCCCTCAAACATTCATCAAGAATAGCATCTGAAATTTGATCACAAACCTTGTCAGGATGTCCAGCTGTCACGCTTTCAGCTGTGTAAATTTTTGTTTTTCCAAACATAATAATAAATTTAACAAATAAAAAAATACCCTTCCGAGAAAAAGAGTTTTTTAAAAAATAAAAATCGACCCTTTATCTTTTCCTCTCGGTCAACTGGTTTGGCACCTTTCTCATGTTGTCACACACAAGTGGTTGCCGACGGATTCAACGAGCCAGCGCTCTATCCGTTCTCTTGATAAGATTATATTCAATTGTTAAACTTATTATATCAAAATCGAAAAAGATGTCAATGAAATATTTCGATTTTTGACCAAATTTAAAACACGGACAGTAGTTTCATTGTCACATCTGCATTGAGATGGACGATTCGTTACCTTAATAACTACCACTTTCTATTCGTGTTAATTTTTACAAGAATTATTTTATACATATCTAAATCTTTTCCATTTCAAGAATCCTCTCTACCTTAAAAACTCTATCTTCTCCTCTCATCAAACAAATTGCCTTCATACCGAGAAATGTTTTTCCATTATATTCCAAATCTCCAATATAATCTGGTTCAATCGTTCTTTTTGATTTTTCATCGTTTGCCTTGAGATATACGATTTTCAATTGCTGACGATTTTCAATTGCTTTTTGTATTATCTTAATTTTCTTTTCAAGAGGCATATTTTTTTCAGAAATTTGATATTGATATTTTGTAACGAACTCAACAACTTTCCAATCAATAAAAATATGTCTTTTCTCAATAGGTTTTTTAAGAACTAATCCTTCCAAGGAAACACAGCGACTCAACGCTACATACATTTGCCCAAAAGCAAAAGTCCCCCTGCCAACATCAATAATCGCCTTATCAAAAGTTTTTCCTTGGCTTTTGTGAATCGTCAAAGACCAAGCCAATTTCAAAGGATACTGCTCAAAAGAACCTGACTCCTCTGTTTCCAAGGTACTAGTCTTATCGTTATAAACATATTTAAAAATTGTCCAATTATAAGTTCCAACTTCAACAACTTCTCCACCTTCCAGTTCCACAAAAATCACCTCATCTTCATCGTCACCCTCTCCCGCTCCAACTATCTTCCCGATACTACCGTTTATCCATCGTCCTCTTGAATCATTGTTTAAAAGCATTACCTGCGCTCCTTCCTTGATTGTCAAATCAATATCCGTAGGAAAATGTTTTTCGTCAAACCTACCCTTCATTTTTCCTTTAAAATAATATTCCTCACCTTCAACTTTTTTAAGATGTTCTTCATTAATTT
>JAGLSJ010000021.1 GCA_023270095.1 Minisyncoccota bacterium | reverse complement strand
TGTTTATAATGACTACTAACTTTAAAGCCCAATTCTCGAAGAAACTCTAATTCATCACTTTGACTTTTCAAAAAATCTGATTTTTCAAAAAAAGAAAGATCATATATAAAACAATCCAATTCTCTTTCCTTCACAATTTGAGAGTCAAGCTGTCTAATTGCTCCCGCAGCGGCATTTCTTGGATTTGCAAAAAGTGATTCTCCATTTTTTTCTCTCTCTTTGTTTAATTTTTCAAAAACAGTTTTTGACATAAACACCTCCCCCTCAACAATGATATCAATATCTTGTTTAATTTTCAAAGGTATGCTTTCAATCGTTTTGATATTTTGAGTTACATCCTCACCAATTTTTCCATCTCCTCTCGTTGCTCCCGAAACTAAAATTCCATTTTTATATATCAAAACAATATGCAAACCATCAATTTTCAACTCGCAATTATAATCTACCTTAACCCTCTTATTACTATTTGACGCCAAAAATTTTTTAACTCTTTTGTCAAAATCAAAAATTTCCTCTTTTTCAAACGCATCATTAAAAGACCATTGCGAAACTTTGTGTTTGATTTTTTTAAATTTATCCAACGGTTTTCCGCCCACTCTCTGAGTTGGAGAATCAGGTGTTATAAATTCAGGATGTTTTTGTTCCAAATCATAAAGCTCATATTTAAGCGAATCAAGAGCAGCATCTGAAATTTCTTGTCGATCCAAAACATGATATAAATAACGATGATAATTAATTTCTTTTTTCAGTTTTTCAATTCTTTCTTTTATTATATTTTTCTCCATAAAAATTATTCAAAAATAAAAAAATAAATGGTCATTCTGAGAAGTTTACAACGAAAAATCCCGTAACTACTTTGCATAATCTTTTAGTAAATTTATAAATTCACTAACAAAAAACAATATCTTATAAATAAAAACCTAATCTATAAAAACAAATCAAAATACCACTGGACAATTTCTTCTCCGTAGAAAATACTTACAACAGTACCAAAAATCAGAAATGGTCCAAATGGAATCATACTTTTTATCTTCTTTTTCTTTCCAATAATTAAAGCTAAACCAATGATAGATCCTGAAATCGAAGCTAAAAATATTGCCAGAAAAACCAAAGGCCAACCCAAAATTAATCCCATTAAAAAACCAAGTTTCGCATCCCCACCTCCCATTCCCTGTCCTTTTGTCAAAACTATAATCACAAAGAAAAATCCAAATGCAACAATCGCAGAAAATAAATGATTCAAGAAAATTGGGCTTGCGAATATAAAATTGAATAATGCGGTAATTATTATTGCAGGATAAATCACTTTATCTGGAATAATATAGTGCCTCAAATCATAAACAGAAATGACAATAAAGGAAGATATAATAAAGAAATAGAAAATAATATTAGCAATAAAATATTTTTCAGTTACGCTAAAAAAATAACTGAAGATAAAAACAAAAAAAGACGCCGTCATCAGTTCCACTAAAGGATATTGAATTGATATTTTCTTCAGGCAATATCTACACTTTCCTTTTAAGAAAATGAAGCTCAAAACTGGAAATAAATCCTTCCAAGATAAAATATGTTTGCAACTTGGACACTTCGACCGATCAAACGCAATATTTTCCTCAGTTTCCAATCGAAAAATAACAACATTCAGAAAACTGCCAATTAAAAGACCTAATATGAAAATTATAATTAAATAGATATAAAGCATTTTTATATTTTAGAATTATTTTTTTAAAACATTCACTGTCATCCTGAGCAACTATAGAAAGTGAAGAATCCCAAGTCTATACACACAAAATAAATCTTCTCACGAGATTCTTCGTTTCGTTCAAGAATGACGGTAGCACTATTATAAAGTAATTATAACAGATTTTGACAATAAAAAACAGACAGAAAAACTATCCATCTGTTTTTTAAAATTTAATTTTAAATATAATTTAAGCAAAACTAATAAAAGCTAACTATAAATTATATTATTCAAAAATTAAGACCTAAGCAATAAACTGAGATCAATTATAAGTACATCCACTTTGATCGCAAGCTGCAACATTCGCACCAGCTTCAGCTCCGTTTGTTGCAGTAAAAGTCATTGACCATACTCCAGTTCCACTTGTTCCACAAACTTGAGCTGCAGTAAGAAAGGCAGTAGCAGGAAGATATGTTGTTCCCTCTAAATCACCTACAACAATATCTCGATCATCACAAATACTTACAAGACCCGGGATCGATCCATTAGTTTCAGCTTTAAAAGCTACATTCTTTGCTTTTTGTCTTGCACTGCTTAAACTTGTTAAAACAACACTAGACAAAATACCGATAATTGCAATAACGACCAAAAGCTCAATTAAAGTAAAACCTTGTTTATTAATTTTTATCATTCTTTTCACCTCCCTTCCTATTTTTTAATTTATTTAAATTTTAACTTTTATAATAAAAATTATAAATAAATTATTATTACATATTTATAATCTTATGTTTTTCTTCAATTCATAAATTAATTATACAGTATTATTAGAAGATAGACAACAAGAAAATATTTGATAATATGCTAAGAATATTCTGTGTGCATAGTTTTGGGATTCCTCGTTATAAACTCCTCAGAATGACTACTGTGTTTCTATCTTCTTTGCATCATCATCTTAAGATCATTAACATTAGTAGAATATAATTCCGCATTTTCCATAGATATTTTTTTATCTTTCACTAAATTTGCTAAGGAGCTATTCATTGAAATCATTCCTTCATCAGCACTAGTATTAATAACCAAATCTAACTGATGTGTTTTGTTTTCTCTAATTAAATTTCTCACAGCAGAATTAGCAATCATAATCTCTATCGCAGGAACTCTTCCACCTTCTATTTTTGGAATCAAACGCTGAGAAACAATACCAAGAAGATTTCCAGCTAGTTGTGTTCTAATCTGATTTTGTTGCCCTGCTGGAAAACTATCGATGATTCTTTCAATAGTTTGTGAAGCGCTATTTGTATGTAAAGTAGCAAAAACGAGATGACCAGTTTCAGCAGCAGTAATTGCCGTACTAATTGTTTCGGCATCTCTCATTTCACCAACAAGTACAACATCAGCATCTTCTCTGAAAATACTTCGAAGAGCACTATTGAACGAGTCGGTATCGGTATGAACCTCTCTTTGATTAACAATGCATCTATCTTGAGTATAGATATACTCAATCGGATCTTCAATTGTAATTATATGTTCATATTTTATGTGATTTATTCTATCAATCAATGCTGCAAGCGTCGTGGATTTTCCGTGACCAGAAGGACCAACAACCAAAACAAATCCCTGAGATGGTTTTGTAAAATCATAAACCGAACTTGGAACCTCAAGCTCTTCAAGTGTTCTTATTTTTGAAGAAATAAGCCGAAATGCCGCGCTTACAAAACCTCTCTGATAAAAAACATTTATTCTGAATCTAGCCTCACCCTTAAAATCATATGAAATGTCTAACTCTTTTTTATTTTGAAATTTTTCTCTCTGCCCATCAGTTAAAAAAGCATTTACTAATTCTTTAACTTTCCGAGGAGTTAGCATTTCCTTGTTTGTAAGAGGAATTAGTCTGCCATCCATTCTTACAGTGGGATATCTACCAACAGACAAATGAAGATCTGAATGTCCTTCTTGAGCAGTAATTGACAATAAACCTTCTAATTCTTGTTTGATATTTATACTTGTCATATATTACTTTATAAAAAAATTAATATTAAATTTTCTAATATGGATTTCTCTGTATAGATTCTAACAAAACATTAATCGTCACTTTCATTACCGTCTAAAATGTCCTTAACCTTTTTCACAACCTCCGAGGGAGTAAAGTGAGATTTAACGATATAACCTTTAGCCCCAAGTTCAAAAACCCTCTCAATGCTTTCTTTTTGACTTAAATTCGTCAACATAACAACAGGTATATTATTAAATTTTTTATTACTTTTAATTATTTTCAATACATCAAACCCATCCATTACAGGCATAACAATATCTAAAAGAATAATATTTGGTTTTTCTTTTTTAATTAGGTTAATTACTTCCGACCCATTATTAGTTATAACAGTTTTATAATTTTCAGACTCAAATTTAATCTTATACATTTCAGAAATATAAACATCATCTTCAATTATCAAAACTTTTGTTTCACTATTTTCCTTCATATATTTATAATTTAATTAAATTTATAACACATACACAAAATATTCTTAGTTAAGAGATACTTATGTTCTGCCACCTTCTCCTAGCGAAAATATTAAAATCATATTTCTAAAAATATAATTTTTGTTATTTCTGGAAAATCAAGAATCTAAGATTTAAAAATTCTAAATTAAATTTTTCATTAGTTGATTAAAATCTTCTATCTATGTATTTTGTAATTCAAGATAATTATTCTTCCGTAACCCTAAGAACCTCCTCAATACTAGTTAACCCTAAAATAGCTTTCATAATTCCGTCTTGTTTCATTGTTATCATTCCTTGTTTTTTTGACTCCACTACAATATCATGATCTGTAACATTAGATGACATAGCAGACTCTATCTCTGGAGTCATCGACAAGACTTCGTAAATACCAATTCTTCCGGAAGTTCCTGTTTTTTTGCATTCCTCACAGCCTTTTCCTTGAAACAGCCTAATTCCTTTTTCTAAATTTAAATCTTGTTTTTGATCTTCAGGAATATCCTTCAACTCTTTTTTGATAAGATCTAGTATCGCGGGAGGAGGAACGATTTCTTCCTTGCAATGATTACATAATTTTCTAACAAGTCTTTGTCCGACAGCTACATTAAGAGAAGATGATAAAATAAAAGGTTCTATGCCCATATCAATAAGTCTTGAAATAACTCCTGTCGCATTATTTGTATGAAGAGTAGATAAAACTAAATGACCAGTAAGTGCAGCATGAGTAGCAAGTTCTGCCGTTTCCTTATCTCTGATTTCTCCAACCATAATAATATCTGGATCTTGACGCAAAATAGATCTTAACCCAGACGAAAAAGTATAACCAATTTCTGCTTTAATTTGACTTTGATTAATTCCTTTCATAAAATATTCCACCGGATCTTCTAATGTCACAATATTAACGCCTTCTTTATTTAAAATCTTTAACATTGCATAAAGAGTTGTTGACTTTCCACTTCCCGTTGGTCCAGTAACTAATATAATTCCAAAAGGCTTTGCAATATTTTCATTAATAATACTCAACCCCCTTTTCATAATCCCTAAACTTTCAAAATCATTAATATCAGAAGACGTATCAAGAATTCTCATTACAATTTTTTCGCCATTAACGGTAGGAAAAGTAGAAATACGCAAATCAACACTTCGTTCCGAACTCCCAGAACTACTAAATCTAAATCTCCCATCTTGAGGCTTTCTTGTTTCATCAATTTTCAAACTAGCAAGAATCTTGATTCTCGAGATTACAGCAGAACTAATTTTTTTTGGAAGAATTAAGCTATTATGTAAAATTCCATCTAATCTATATCTAACCACCAAACTATTCTCATTAGGCTCAATATGAATATCACTCGCTTTTCCTTCTATGGCATGCGTAATTATTATATCAACAATTTTAGTCACTGGAGCCTCTTCTGAAATCTTATCAATATTTTTTTTATCCTTTTTACCATCATCTTTTTTATCAATCACTTGATCTACATTTTTCAAGACATTCTTCAACTCCTCGCCAAACTCTCTATATTGTTTTACAGCAGCATTAAAACTGCTTTTAGAAATAACAAATATATTTGTTTTCAAATTTCGTTTTACAGAAATAAATTTCAAGGCATCAAGTGCCTCAACATTTACAGGGTCAACCATACCAATTTTGATTAGATTTCCCTGCTTTTCAAACGGTATAAATCTATAAAAAAGAGCTGCCTTCTCTGAAATTTCCTTCAAAACCTCATTATCAATAGGATCTTCTTTTAGATTCATATAATTGACATTCAAAAATTTTGCCTTTATTTTTGTTATATTTTCTTCGTTATCTATTTTTCTCTTGATAAGATTACCAAAAACATCCAAACCACTTTTAACTGCTTCGTCATATAACTCATCGGCAGTCTTCTCATCTACGATATTAGTAGAAACCAAATAATTGCAAACTTTTTTCGAATATTCATCATTCATTGTGTTGCTTTATATAAAATAAATCTCCTTAAAACTAATTATATCAAAATCTCACATTGAAAAATTTATTTTTCAAATCCTCTCAAAGCAAGACCAACCGCTATAGAAAAAAATGGTGCATTTTTTTCTAACTTATCAGATAAAGAAGTGTTATATATTACATCTTTCCAAGGATTACCAATTTCCACAGGAATTTCTAATTCCTTAGAAAGATGTTCTATTAATCTTGGAATTCCAATTGTTCCTCCCGTTAAAATGATTTTTTTTACCTTCTTCTTATTATCAGCAAGATGTAAATCATTCACTCTTTTAAGCTCCGAAGCAATAACGTTAGTCATAGGCAAAATAATATCAAACATCTTATTTTCTAAATCCTTATTTTTATTAGAACTAAAGTCTATTTTTAATTTTTCAGCTCTATTTAAATCAACATTAAAACCTCTACTAATCATTTTCGTAATCTCTTCTCCTCCAGTACCAGATATATTATGACTTCCTGAGACAGCGCCATCTTCAATAATAGTAATGCTTGTCGTTTTATTTCCCATATCAACAATTTCAAAAACTCCTTCTTCTTGACCTACTAAACATCTGGCAAGAGAAAAAGGCTCTGTTTCTAAAGAAACTAATTCTAAGCCCAACGCTTTTACAATATTTACATATTTGCTAGTGGTTTCTCTAGAAATAGCCACTAACAATATTTCATTTTCTAAAGAATCGTCTATTTTATTCTTCTTTACTTTTTGTTTCTTCTTAATTACACTCCAATCAAAAACAACCTCATCTAAGGGGATTGGAATATACCTTCTTGCTTCAAAATCAACAGCTTTTGCGATTTCACTTTCTGGAATATCTGGCAAAATAATAGTCGACGAAAAAGCAGAAGATGTAGGAATTGACATAATTACTTCATTTGTATTGATATCTGCCTCCAATATTATGCTTCTCAGATCAGCGACTATCTTGTTATTTGACATTTTAATATCATTAAAATCATCCTGCTTGCCTAGAATTTCTAAGTACTCTTTCGTTTCTAAGTAAGCATAATTTTCTAATTTGATACCCTCTTCAGTTTTTCCAAGTTGCACAACTCTAATTCCAGTTGTACCAATATCAATGCCCAAATAACTATTACATTTTTTCTTAAAAAGATTAAACATTTAAAAAATAAATTAAAAATTAAATCTCTAATATATAAAACATATCTATAACTTATTTCAAGACAATGCTTTTATTAACAAAGTTAATCTGTTCTATTTTTCATGATAAACCTGCTTAATAAGTATTGCTGAAACCAATAAAAAACACAGTTTTTGTCATTCTTACTAAAACAAATTCAACATAAATCCTGAAAAAATCTAGATTTAAAGAGAAAATAAATTCTAAAAGTTTAGTTTTGCTAATTTATCAGAATTTTCTTTATTTCAAAAAATAATTAAACACTTTCTTCAGGCAAAAATCTTAAAACTCTTTCGCAATAAATTATTCTTCTATTACCTTAATTTTCGTTAAAGAGTTTTTTTCAATTTTCGGAAGATTAAGTGTTAATATGCCGTTTTTTATGATTGCCTCAACACCATCAGTTTTAATATCGTCTGGCAAAATGATTGAACGGGAAAAATTCCCCCAAAAACATTCTTGATAATAATAATCATCAGCAATCACTTCATCCGAATTAACTCTTTTCCCTTTAATAGTAACCATATCACTTGTCACAGAAATATCTAAATCTTCAGGACGAACTCCACCGATTATAGATTTTATCACAATAAGATCTTTTGTTTTATAAACATCAACCGTCAGTTGTCCTTCTTCAATATTTTCCTTTTCATCCCAATCTTGAACATCATTTTCTTTATTCGCATCATTCCTATCTACACCTTTCTCTGCTTCTACTACCTCCTTCTCTCTGTCTTCAACATTTTCATCATCATAATTTTCAAATTTAATATTTTCCTTCATAATATCGTTAATTTCTTCTTCATAATTATTCACTTCAACGCTCTTTTCTTTTTCTGACTTGTTCTTTTCGGACCCACTAATTTTTTCTAAAAATGATTTTTTTTTCATTGTCATATTTTTATTTTTATTTTATTTAGTAAATGATATAAATTATAAATGTTTATCCGCAAACCAACATATAAAACATTTCCTATAAATGTCTATCAATATTATACCATTTTTAAAAATTACAACAAGGACTTATTTATTTTAACATTCTTTTCATATTGCTGAATAATTTATCCCCTCAATAGAATGTCACAAGTGTCTAAAACATACAAAGTTTCAATTATTAATAAGGACAAATTATAATTCAACTATGCCAATTTCTTTTTTAGTTCTTTTAACCTATTCTCGCTTTCTGAAAGTTTTTCTTTTTCTTTTTCAACAATCTCAGCTGGCGCATTTTGTACAAATTGCTTATTATCCAATTTTCCTTTAATTTGTTTTATATATTTCTCTGTTTCTTGTATTTCCTTTTTAAGCCTTTTAGCTTCTTTTTCCTTATCAATCATTCCAATCAAATATATATCAATCCCCTGCTCATTCAAAGAAACTTCATTTTCAATTGCATCTCCACTCTTCTTAATAACAATTTCATCAATCCCTGTTTGAAGATTTGAAATCAGAATTCCTTCATTTTTTATTAACTCATAATATTTACCAGCATAAATAACTGCCTTGATTTTTCTACTCAAGTCAACACCGTTTTCTATTCTAGCGTTTCGTATTTTTTTTATAATACTATGAACTTTCTCAATAACATATTCCTCACTTTCATTTATATCTAAAATATCATTATAATCATTTCTCTCTGGCCATTTTTCAATCATTAACAACTTCTCCTGTCCCATCTCCTGCCAAATTTGTTCCGTTACAAAAGGAATAAAAGGATGAGATAACTTCAATAAATCTTCCAAAATTTTAGAGAGAATTACATTTTTATCTCCATCTTTTTCAAACTTACTCGTCTCTAAATACCAATCTGCCAGCTTGTCCCAAGTAAACTCTTTTATCTTCTCGCCTGCTTGTGAAAATCTATATTTTTCCAAATCATCACTTACTTCGTTTATCAATTTACTCATTTCTCCTAAAATCCACTTATCAGAAAAAGTTAAATTTTCACTATTTATTTTAGAATTAGTTTTTTCAATTTCAAAACTTGTTATTATATACCTCGAAACATTCCAAAGCTTATTCACAAAATTCCGATAACCTTCAATTTTTTCCTCATAAAGCTTCAAATCATTTCCTGGACTTGAACCAATAATCATACTTAATCGCAAAGCATCTGTTCCATATTTTTCAATCATTTCAATCGGGTCAATTCCATTTCCTAAAGATTTACTCATTTTTCTCCCCTGTTTATCCCGCACCATTCCATGCAAATAAACATTTTCAAATGGAATTTCGCCAAGTGTATATGTAGTCATCAAAATCATTCTGGCAATCCAAAAAAATAAAATATCATATCCAGTTTCCATAACAGAAGTTGGATGAAATTTTTTCAAATCTGGGCTATTTGCAATCCAATCTTCAAATGTTTTATATTTTTGATTATCTTGTGCAAGTAAAGTTGAAAAAGTCCACATCCCCGACGAAAACCAAGTATCCAAAGTATCCGTATCTTGAATCCATCCATCTTCTTTCGGTGTCTCAAGACCAACATAAATATTATACCCTGATTTTGACTTACCTTTTAATTCATTCCTATACCAAACTGGAACACGATGTCCAAACCAAATCTGACGAGAAATACACCAATCGTGCAAGTTTTCCATCCAGTTATGATATGTTTTTGCAAATCTATCTGGGATAATTTCAATTTTGTCTTTATCTTTTTCATCAATTTTATTCACAA